>CAZOLE010000339.1:0-2146 GCA_964580445.1 uncultured Porphyrobacter sp. | reverse complement strand
ATCTCTCGGTTTATCTGGTTGGGCAGGTAATGCTCGACAAAGAAGAACGCATGGGTATGTTGCGCGCTTATTTTCCTGATGCGCGTGATGACGACTGGGAAGCCCACATAGCCGGGCAACGCGTACAGATAATAAAACGTGATGCGGACCGCGGAGGTCGCTTACAGTTTGGCACCGAAATCGTTACCGGTAAAAAGGGCAGCATCGCCGCTCTGCTTGGCGCCTCACCCGGAGCTTCTACCGCCGTTGCGATTATGCTCGATGTCATAGAGCGTTGCTTTACGCAGGAGCTAACCACCGATGCCTGGCAGGCCAAACTCAGCGCGCTGTTTCCGTCTTACGGTCAGTCACTTGCAGACGACGGCACGCTCTGCCGAAAAGTCAGGGCAGACAGTCTTCGTACTCTTGGCATTAGCGCTGTCCGTTAAGACAGCGCAGTGTCGAGCAGCTTTTCTTCAAGCTTTGAATGCCCATCGGCCTGGCGAGTAATCATCCACTGTGTGCGCGCGAGTCGTTTCGTTAATTGTTTGTCGTGGCTAACAAACAGCAATCCACAGGGGCAGTCGACCAAGGCGCTCTCAAGCGACTCAATCGCTGGTACATCCAGGTGATTGGTTGGTTCATCAAGTATCAGTAGATGCGGAGTCTGAACAATTCCAAGTGCCAGTTTCAACTTGCGAACCTCTCCAGGGCTGGGAATCACACTTTCCAATAACCGGGCAGGATTTGAGCCCAGCCGCCGAACGATCGACATCGCCTGACCCAATTCCGAATTTGGCAGAGCCCTTACCTGCATCAGCAACTCAGCAGATTCTTCCGCGGTGATTTCCTGAGGCATAACAACAACGCGTGCGGGGTCGAGCGTCAGATCTTTAAGCAACGTCTCAAGCAGCGTTGATTTGCCGGAGCCATTGTCGCCGCTGACACAAATACGGTCGGTGGGTTGCATCCGTAGATCGGGATGCCTTAACAAACGACCTGCTCCAAGAGATATTTGTCCCGCCGGCCGCGACAGCAAAGAGTTTGCTTTTGAGGTTTCCCCCGCCACCCAAATACCGGAGGCATAACTCTTCTCAACTTCCAGGCCCGCAAGCGCTTGGGCATTTTGGGTAACCCGGCCATCAAGCTGGCGCAGTAGCTTCCCCGCGGTGCCGTCTTTCCCGGATAAGCGAGCCCGATCAATCCGCTCGCGGGCATCGCTGTCTTTTGTGTCTATGCCGCGTTTGGAACGCTGAGCATCCGCATTACTTGCGCGCTCGCGACGCCGCGCAGTTTCGGTGGCTAACTTTTTCGCCTCGCGTCCCAGGCGTTCGCGTTTACGCTGCACACCAAGCTTCTGTTGCCTAAGGCTTGCTTGCGACTCGCTATAGCCTCCGGGAAAGACCTCGGCACGTCCATTTTCGAGCCATACCGATTGCACACAGAGCTTGTCCAGAAGATCTCTATCATGGCTGACAATCACACCCACTCCAGAAAAGCGCTCCAGAGCATCACTAAGGAGCGCGCGCCCGGAGGCATCAATGTGATTGGTCGGCTCGTCGATAAGTAACAACTCGGGTTGCTGCCAAAGCGCACAGGCGATCTGCACTCGTTTGCGCTCACCGTGACTGAGCTGCTGCCACCGCTCAAGCGCTTCATCGGGCACCTTGAGGCGCCCGCGCAGCTCAAAGGCTTCGGGGTCCCAGTCGTCCAGAAATTCCGCGGCATTCATCGGCGGATCGTCCGTACGCTGTTCACAAAAAACTATCTGCTGGGTGGATTCAATCACGCCACCGTCTGGAGTTAGCTCACCCGCCAGCAGTTTCAGCAAGGTGCTTTTACCGGATCCGTTTGGGCCAATAATCGCGGTGAAACCGCTTTGTAAGGTCAGACTCAAATCATGAAACAAACTCTGGGTAGACTGTGGATAGCCAAAACTCAACTTGCGCAGCGTGATCACCGGCGCCTCCTTGGCTTACACTACAAATATCCTAGCAGTCCGGCTCATGGAGCACAGCATTGAATTCAGCCAACACCGCAAGCCTTAGAGCATTTGTTGACCAAACCTGGGATGAGGCGATTGTCCCCGAATTGGTTGAGTACATTCGTATACCCAACAAATCACCACATTTTGATCCTGACTGGGAAAGCCATGGTTATATGGAAC
>CAZOLE010000338.1:0-2152 GCA_964580445.1 uncultured Porphyrobacter sp. | reverse complement strand
CTCTAGAAGTATGCCAAGTTCGACGCGAAAAAATACTTGCTGAAAAAATAATCACGGAGTGCATCGTTGACTGAGTTGGACCGCAAAATCGCAATTAGATTCCCCGATCAAGCGTTTTACTCTTGATGTGCTCCGGTTCCTTGCTGGGACTTTTCTCACCCGTTTTGCTCCGTTCTATCTCGCCACCTTTTGCCGCAGCTGCTTGCAAGCGGGATGTAACCTCAAGCCCAGAGGCCTTCTCTCCCTTGTTGTGAGCAACAGCTGCAGTCAGCTTTTGAGTATTGTCCAAGACCAAAGTCAGATGATCGCGCAGCCGGGTCACCGTCACCAAAAACGTCTTCTGGTTAGAGAGGTTGCGTTCGCGGCTATCCATGACAGCAATCCCGCGATCTGAGGTGAGGCCCTGCGCCATGTGAGCGTTTAGCGCGTAGGCGAGATCGATGCGCTTCAGCATAGGATCGTCCTTTCCAAGCGTCACATGCTCACCCTTTGAGGTCTCAACCGTGACCTTGCCCTTATCGATGGCAATGACCTTTGCCTGGTCAGCGTTGAACAGCCCGCGCTTGTGATCATTTCGCGTCCAGCGAATTTTGTCGCCACGATGGATTTCAAGCTGTCGGTCTTTGAAAAGAGCCAGACTGTCATTGGCCTTGTCGGCCCTAATCCGCGAAGGATCGAAGCTGAACTTTTTTCTGCGAGCGTTCTCCAAAGTGACCCTCTTGCGTTTCGGATCGCTGCCCAAGATACGGTATTGTCCCGGCATAAGGCCAAGCGTCTTTTGTCTTTTTGAAACCTCAAGAATGCGGCCGGTCTGATAGGCTGCAACATGGCGCAGCTCTTCATAAGTGGTGTTCACGCGCTCCAGCACAGCCAGCTCAGCTTTCTCCGGCCCGATCTGCCCGCTGGCAAGAAGGCCCGTTTGCACCGCGTCATTGACAGCTGAGCGAATCCTTCGCCCCGAGGCATAGATTGATGTACGCTCTCGGTCCTCTGGCATCAGAGAAAGCCACTGCTCGGCAGCCACAATCGCGCCATCGCCTTTGGCTTCGATCGTATGGGGCTCAAGTTTGGCAAGCGCAGTTCGAACATCACCTTTCTGCGCAGCGGCCTGAGCTTCGCGAACAACAGGATTACGCGCGCGCAGATTGGTATTCATTTGGGCCTGCGCAATCCCGGCCTTTTGCAAGAGCGCGAAGGGTTTGCCGGCATCGACAGCGCCAAGCTGTTTGCGGTCGCCCATAAGCACCAAGCGATGGACACCAGCTAGGTTCGCGAGCGCCACGAGCTTCTCCTTGTCGCTGTTGGCGACCATCGAAGCTTCATCCAGAATGAGAACGCTTCCTCCGAGCGCCTGTTTTGCTTCGGTTTTGAGTATACGATCGGAGGGATCATCCAGCAAAGGCTTCCAGCCGCCCAGAAGGCGAGCGAGTGTCTGTGATTCAACCCCCGTGTCGCGTTCCAGCATTTGGACGAGCGTGTTCTGGATTGCGAGGCCGATGACAGGCCGTCCCTCTTCGCCCAACACTTTGGCGACCGGTCCAAGCACGCTGCTTTTCCCAGCGCCTGCAACGCCCTGCACCGCAACGGTTCGATCCGATGAAGTCAAGATAAGGCGCGCAGCCAAGAGTTGGCCGTCATTCAGTCTAAAGCCGTGCCCAATCTCGGCTGAGGCCTGCACGCGGGTTTCTGCCTCTTCAGCGTTGAGATCAGACGCGGATTCTCCTTTTCCCGCCTGAACTGCGGCGATGATGCGCTCCTCGGTTTCAATCGCTTCTCGCGATGCGAGCCAGCCCTTATGCTCGCTGCGTCCCGCTACAAGATGACCAGAATTGACCAAGGCGCGGGTTCTCGTTTCGATCTTACCGATGGTCGTTGGCAGACCAAAATCCAAAGCCGCCTTGTAGAGCGCTTCGCGTTCAAAAGCGGCCTCGCGCTGCGACAAATGCCGCACAGCCGAGGCAACCGCCTGCGCGGCCGCGATCGTTTGCTTGTCCTGTTTAAGCACCGAGGCCGGCACCAACGGATCTTCTGATGCCCCTCGAACATGGCTCGCAAACTTGGCAAGCAGAGCTCGGCCCCGTTCCATCAGTGTCGCGAAACCCGAATGAGGCTTTTCAGGCATGGCTGAGCGCACACGCGCACGCTCGACCAT
>CAZOLE010000337.1:0-2156 GCA_964580445.1 uncultured Porphyrobacter sp. | reverse complement strand
AGCGGGATCGAACCGCTGACCTCAACACTGCCAGTGTTGCGCTCTCCCAGCTGAGCTAAGGCCCCGCAACCATCGATTTTCAAGACCTATAAAATAGGCCTCACTCCTCGCTTTCACAAGGAGCGCGCGCATTAAGGCGGCCCCTCACGAAAGGCAAGATCAATTTAAGAATCGTCGCTGTCATCGTCTTTGGCAGGTGCGACGCCAAGATCGTCATCACCGCCAAGATCAACGTCATTGTCTGGCGAATCGTCATCGTCATCGATGTTCTCGATGCCTTTGAGCTCATCATCAGCATCACCACTGAGGTCAGAGTCCGCTTCGCCTTCTTTTTTCTCTTTGTCCTGCGCCTCAAACGGGATCGGCTGCTTAGACTTGAGAACGGGTTCTGGATCCCAGGTCTCGCCGCATTCGATGCAGGTCACCGGGTCATCTTTGCCCAGATCATAGAAACGTTCCCCGCATTTGGGGCAGGAACGCTTGGTGCCCCATTCTGGCTTCGCCATCAAAAAATCCTCAATAATCGGCCAAACATTTTGAGCGTTTAGCCAGCAACTCGTGTCTGTGTGGGTTCCGGCGCGGCGAATAACAAGCGCCGAATGTCAAATCGCGGCGCGCCTTGCCAGAAGGGGAAGGCGCTGTCAAAGACCGCCGCCGACTAATATGACAAAGCAACTCTTCAAACCCTCCTCGCCGCTGACCGGTCGCATCCGTGTTCCCGGTGACAAATCGATCAGCCATCGCGCACTGATGTTTGCCAGTCTTGCGGTTGGGAAAAGCCAGATTGAAGGCTTGCTCGAAGGCGAAGATGTCCTCGCGACGGCCGCTGCGATGCGGCAACTCGGCGCACAAGTTGAGCGATCTGAGGATGGCATTTGGTCAGTGCATGGCGCAGGGCTAGGAAGTCTAATTGAACCTGCCCAAGCGCTCGAAATGGGCAATTCTGGCACCTCCACCCGGCTTCTGATGGGTTTGCTTGCAAGCCATGGCTTGTCAGCGACCTTTACCGGCGATGCGAGCCTGTCTGGTCGCCCCATGAACCGGGTTATTACGCCTCTATCGCAAATGGGCGCGAGTTTTGAGGCCTCGTCGGGAGGCACCCTTCCCTTAATGCTCCGCGGCGCATTACCTGCAGTCCCAATCCGTTATCGTCTGCCGGTCGCCAGTGCACAGGTTAAAAGCGCCGTTCTTCTTGCAGGCCTCAACACGCCGGGCATCACCAGCGTGGTTGAGCCAGTTGCGACCCGCGACCACACCGAACGAATGCTCGCTGGTTTTGGCGGCCAATTGGATCTTGGCGAAGAGAACGGTGAGAAGGTTATCGCAATCCATGGCGAAGCCGATTTGCACCCTTGCGATGTGATTGTCCCCGGTGATCCTTCATCGGCTGCTTTTTTCCTTGTAGCTGCGCTCCTCGTGCCCGGCAGTGACCTCGTGATCGAGAATGTCGGGATGAACCCCACACGCTCCGGTATCGTCACGTTGCTCAAGCAAATGGGCGGCTCAATCGAAGAAATTAACCCGCGCGAGGTCGGTGGTGAGCCGGTGGCCGATCTTCGCGTTCAACACTCGGCTTTGAGCGGCATAGATGTCGATCCAGCAATTGTGCCAAGCATGGTCGATGAATTCCCCGTTCTATTCGTCGCCGCGTCTGTTGCGCAGGGCACCACCCGCACCACCGGATTGGAAGAGCTGCGCGTCAAGGAAAGCGACCGGATCGCTGCAATGGCGTCTGCGCTGACTTCTGCTGGCGCGAGGGCCAGCGAAAACGAAGATGGCCTAACAATCGAAGGTACCGGCGGCGAACCTTTGCGTGGCACTGCCAACGCGCCAGTTGAAACCCATCTCGACCACCGGATTGCAATGAGCATGGCTGTGGCAGGGCTTGCAAGCCTCGATGGTGTCGAAGTCGACGATGCTGCACCAATTGCGACTAGCTTTCCGACCTTCACAGACTTGCTCGCCGGAGCGGCCGCATGATCATCGCTGTCGATGGCCCCACCGCTTCTGGCAAGGGGACTCTCGCCAAGCAATTGGCGGACCATTTTGGCGTGCCGCATCTGGACACTGGCTTGCTATATCGCGCTGTTGGTCAACAAGTGGCGATTGCCGGAGGGGATCCAGACAAAGAAGCGGATGCATTGTCCGCCTGCACC
>CAZOLE010000336.1:0-2162 GCA_964580445.1 uncultured Porphyrobacter sp. | reverse complement strand
ACCTGCAGATTGCGCCGCCCGCTCGATCTGGGCGGCATCCTTGGCGCAATCCATGCCGGAAACGCGGTAACGGAAGGATGGGATATCTGCTATCGCGCTTTCTGCGTTGGCCATGATCGCAGTCCTCCTGCTAAAGTGGGAAAAGAGATAATATATCAGTGAGTAATGATATGGATCAAATTGTCGCCTGCTGCAATAGTGGGACAACCGCTATTGAGCGAAGAGCGAAGCTGTTTCGCGGTTTTGCGGACCCAAGCCGCCTCGCGATTCTCGACGCCTTATGCGATGCGCCGTTGGCCGTTCATGAGATTGTGACTTGTACGAAGTTATCGCAACCAAATGTCTCCAACCATCTCCGGTGTCTTCTGGATTGTGGGCTTGTCGCCAGCGACCGAGACGGACGTTTCATCCGCTACCGTATCAGCAGCCCGCGCATCAAAGCTCTCTTGAATGACGTGGACACCCTTCTCGATGCGGTCGCGGAGGGTATAGAGGCCTGTGACAATTATCGCGGAACATAAGCGGTCGTTTCTGCTGCCATGCCCTGCTGATGCGAGATCAATTGCCTAATCTGGACAAAAACCCCGGCAACACTTTCGAGATCTTGGCAGGTTTTTGCCCTTGGCGATTGTGGTTACGACAAGGTCAGTGGTGTGGGGTCGAACGGTCTTTCGCTGTGGTTGGACCAATGGCCGTTTTGGTTGGTCAGCGCACCATTGACCGAGGGATAATAGTCGACACCTAGCGATCAATCAAATCGATAAGTCGCAAGCCGCCCCTCCCACAGGTTCTAGCCAGTCACATTGTTAGTGTCCGTGCGCCAGCGCGCCCTTGGCCATAGTGGTTCCAATTTGTTTTCCACCACGCGGCCCGGCGTCGTCCTCCCGCGCTTGCAGTAGCCTCAGAGCATTTGCAACGACAAGCAAGGATACGCCGACATCGGCCGCGATCGCGCCCCACATCGAGGCCATGCCGAAGGCGGTCGCGACCACAAAGACGGCTTTGGTCGCAAGGGACAGCCCGATGTTCTGTTTGATGATCGACATGGTTCGACGGGAATGGCCAATCAGCCATGGCACCTTGCCGATATCGTCGGTCATGAGCGCAATGTCAGCCGTTTCAATTGCGGCGTCCGATCCCACGGCCCCCATAGCGATCCCGTAATGCGCGCGCGCCATTGCCGGGGCGTCGTTCACGCCATCCCCGATCATTGCCACAGTGTCGTGGATTGCCACCAGCTCCTCGACCGCTGCGACCTTGTCTTCAGGCAGAAGTTCGGCACGCACCTCGTCTATGCCGACTTCAGCGGCCACCGCCCGTGCCGTAGCTGCGTTGTCGCCGGTGAGCATCACAATCTTCTTGACCCCCTGCGCATGTAGACGGGCAACGATCCCCTTGGCATCGGGCCGGATCCGGTCACGCAGTTCTAGCACTCCATTGACCCCAGTAGCATCGCCGATGGCCACCAATGTACTTCCGGACCCCTCGATCGCGTCGCGCAACTCTGCTGGAATCGCCGTACCAAGACCCTTTTCCTCCGCAAATCGATCCGAGCCCAACCAGATGGATTGACCGTCCAAATGGCCCTCAAGACCGCGCCCAGGCACCGTCCGCGTGTTTTCGGCGGCGACGATTTGCATTCCGTCCTGCTCCGCCCGGCTCAGGATCGCCCGTGCGAGCGGGTGTGATGACCGCGCTTCGAGCGCGGCCGCGCGCATTAGGAGATCGCGTTCGGAAGTCTCGCCAATTGGATAAACCGCAGCGACTTCCGGTTCTCCCATCGTAATCGTGCCGGTCTTGTCCATGGCCAATGCTGTGGTGCGACCGGGCGCTTCGACATATGCCCCGCCCTTGATCAGCACACCATTGCGCGCCGAGGCGGCAAGCGAGGCGACGATTGAGACTGGAGTCGAGATCACCAAGGCACAAGGACAGGCAATAACCAGAAGAACCAGTGCGTTGTAGAACCAGAAACCCCAATCGCCGCCCGCGAAAAGCGGGGGCACCAAGGCAATGACAATGGCGAGCACCATCACAACCGGTGTGTAGATTCGGGCGAACTTTGTCACCCACTGTTCGACCTCGGCGCGGCGGGAATGTGCATCGCCCACCATGCGGATAATCTTGGACAAGACGGTGTCGGAGGCGGCTTTCGTTGCCCG
>CAZOLE010000335.1:0-2170 GCA_964580445.1 uncultured Porphyrobacter sp. | reverse complement strand
AATTTACAGGCGTCGTTAATCGCATCCTGGGTGATCAGCGTCTGCACCATGACATAACGGATGCCTTCAGAAGCCGGCTTTATCTCACCGCTGAGAGGAACCATCATTCCCAGCGCAATCACAAGTGCACCCGCACTTGCCCAATAAAAACGACGCTCTCGAACGGCAAAAGCGATCAGAGACGCCAGGAAAACCGCCAATCCCGAAAGCCCATAAGTGCCTAGCCACGGCAGCAGCTTTGCAATTCCTGCATTCTCCCATCCGCCAAGCAGCAACAGGCCCAAAGGCGGCCAAGGATAGCCGCTAAAGGCCCAGCTACGCAGCCATTCGGTGACAATCCAGAAACCCGCAAAGGCGACACCGGAAGCCAAAAATCCACGTCCTTTGCCAGCCCGCTGACGGATCATAACATGCGTCAGCGCAGCCGCTATCGCCGGGTAAATCGCAAGATAGACGCACAAAAGCGGTACTGCGAGCCAACCCAGAAATTCGGGCATCTTGGCTTGATGAGTAAAGGCGGTGGCGATCCAATTGTTCGCCAACGTCAGATGCGCCCAGCCGAACAACCACCCCAACATTGCGGCGGCTCGCCATGATTGCGCGCCATGCAGCAACCACACAAATGCAGCCAAAGCAGGAAGGGCAATCCACCAACCATGAAGGGGTGGGTAGCCACAAGCCGAAACAAGGCCAAGCACGAGCGCTGAGAGTCGAGGCCGCGCGCTTATGATGCTTACGAAGTTTTCGAACCGCTCGCGCATAGGACTCAACTTTGGGTCACGACGCCGTTAGTAGGCCGCGACCCAAGACATTTTAGCTAACCGTTTCGAGCGTGTCGTCGCCATCATTGCCTGACGCATCGTCGCCTCTAATTGAGGGCGGCAATACAGCGGAATCGATCCCTTCGTCACCGCTATCAGCGTCGGCAACTTTGCTCGAGCGTGGCTTACGAGCACGCGTTGGCCGCCCTTCGCCTCTGGGCTTGCGCGTGCGACGCTTGGGCTCTTCGCTGCCTTCATCGGCATTTGCCTCGATTGCTTCGCCTTCAATGCCCTCTTCGCCTTCCGCTTCCACGGCTTCGCCGTCGTCGCGGCGACCGCGTCCACGGCGATTGTTGCGGCGGCGATTGTCGCCATCCTCGCTGTCATCGCCGCTTTCACCGGACTGTTCGCGCTCTTCGGCGCGTTTGGCTCGCGCTTCATCTTGGCGCGCTTTGTTATCAGCGATCACACGGAAATAGTGGTCTGCAAATTGCAGGTAATATTCGGCTTGAACCCGGTCGCCATTATGCTGCGCGTCCTGCGCGAGCTTTTTGTATTTATCCAGCAATTGCGGGGCATTGCCGCGCGCTCTGCTGTCGATCCGGTTTAGCTGATTTCCGCCGCCTTGGTTGTTGCGATTGCCGCGACCGCGACGACGATTATTGCGATTGTTATTCAAGGAATTCCATCCCTTTAAACGCCTTGGGACGCCTCTCCTGGCATCCCCTTGGCCAGTCGGCCCCAATCATTTGAAGCCGTGTCCATCGCATTTCTTGCGATGTTTGCGCTCCGCACTGCACAGACCGGGGCTGTGACCCAAGCGGTCAATTCAAACAGTAAGTCGGAGCTGAACCAAAAGCCTTGCGCAACACGCATCGCTTTTTGTCTGATTCGGAGTTAGCGAGCGCTGGACGGTTTGCCAAGCCCTCTGTGCATTTGTGTCAACGAAGGATCACACAGCGTGGCCTATTTGCAAGATCTTTTCTTGTTTCTGTCTCAAAACCGCCGCTTTTTGCAATTTCTGTCACGGCTTCGGCTTGGGTGTGGCCGATCTCAAAGATGGCGATCGCATTGTCATTCATCAATTCGCGCAATTGCGGGATGATGATCCGATAGTCGTCCAAGCCGTCCGGCCCAGCGAACAGGGCCTCTGCTGGCTCGAAGTCCCGAACATCCGGATCAAGCGCGGCGTCCGCTTCGACATAGGGCGGGTTGCATAGGATCAGGTCAAACTGACCGAACCCGTGCGCCCAGTCGTCTTGCCTCCAGCTCTTGTGGTGAAATTCTGCCTTGTCACCGCTCAATCCCAATCGCTCAGCATTGGCTCGCGCGACATTCAATGCGGGTTGCGAAGCGTCAGTCGCGATCCCACTCGCATCGGGCAACTCAAGCACCGCGCTTATCAAAAG
>CAZOLE010000334.1:0-2172 GCA_964580445.1 uncultured Porphyrobacter sp. | reverse complement strand
GTCGAGCGCACAGTCATGGCTATTCTGTTGGTGGCCTCGCTTGTGGCGACGCTGACCACATTGGGTATTCTGGCGAGCTTGATATTTGAAACCGTCCGCTTCTTCGGAATGATTTCGCCGATGGATTTCCTATTCGGCACATTTTGGTCACCCGATCCGATGGCCAACGCCGCCAATCCCGACCCAACCCGCTACGGAGCGATCCCACTGTTCTGGGGTACGATTTTCATCGGGGCCATCATCGCCATGATCGTGGCCATTCCGCTTGGTTTGATGAGCGCAATTTACCTAACCCAATACGCCAACCCGAAACTGCGAGCATGGATCAAGCCTGCACTAGAGATTCTCGCGGGCGTACCCACCGTTGTTTATGGCTATTTCGCTGCGCTAACCGTGGCTCCATTCATCCGTGATCTCGCGCTATCGTTGGGCGCATCCAACCCGTCGAGTGAGAGTGCACTGGCCGCTGGTCTAGTAATGGGCGTGATGATCATACCATTCGTCTCCTCCATGGCGGATGATAGCATCGCCGCCGTCCCTCAAGCGATGCGCGATGGGAGCTTAGCCATGGGCGCAACCACGTCTGAGACTATCAAGAAGGTCTTGGTCCCTGCCGCCCTGCCCGGTATTGTTGCTGGCGTAATGTTAGCAATCAGCCGTGCAATCGGCGAGACAATGATCGTGGTGATGGCGGCATCAACGGCGGCCAATCTTTCCGCCAATCCGCTTGATTCCATGACCACTGTTACAGTGCAGATCGTCGCGATGTTAACCGGTGAAGGCAGTTTTGATCATCCTGCCACGCTTAGCGCATTTGCCCTCGGTTTTGTTCTCTTCCTCGTGACGCTAGGCCTGAATTTCATCGCCCTGCGTGTCGTCAAGAAATACCGTGAAGCTTATGACTGATAGCGTGATCCCCAATGCGCCCGCAGGAGGCATCAACCCAACCCGCACGCCGGAATTCGAGGCGCGGCTGAAGAAGCGTTACGCACAAGAGCGCCGCTTTCGGCGGCTTGGCCTTGGCGCCATCCTATTCTCTGTCGCGGTTCTGATCTTCCTGCTTGGGAATATGAGCATCAATGGATTGGGCGGTTTCCAGCGTGTTGAATTGAGCGTGCCAATCGACTTTGCCGAATCTGGCATATCCGGCGATGCCACAACGCTAAGCGGAAATGACGGTATTCGATCGCTAGAAGCCCAAGGCTTGCCAGCGGTTGTCGAATTTTACGCCGGTGAAGCGTTGGGTCCGCAAGCTGCGGAACAAATCAGCAGCCAGGCATGGCGTGAACTTGCCGCACAGATCGCCGCGGACCCAGCCATGCTGCGTCAATCGGTCGAAGTGAAAATGGCAGCGAGCCCGGATTTGGCGGCGGGCTATGCTGGCGAAGGTTCGCCTGACATGATCGCGTTGGCAAGCGAGCTTTCGACGCAAGGCAAGATCGAAAAGAACTTCGACTTTGGCTTCCTCACCCGTTCGGATGCGACAGACCCGCAATTGGCCGGCATTTGGGGCGCACTCAAAGGCTCGATGCTGACGATGCTCGTCACCTTGTTGATGGCTTTCCCTATCGGCGTTTTAGCCGCGCTTTATCTAGAAGAATACGCGCCGAAAAACCGTTGGACCGAACTCCTTGAAGTGTCGATCAACAACCTTGCCGCCGTGCCTTCGATCATCTTTGGTTTGCTAGGCCTTGCCGTTTTCCTGACCGTATTTCCAAACTTCCGATCCGCCCCTCTTATAGGCGGTATGACGTTAGCGCTGATGACGATGCCAGTGATTGTGATTTCGGGGCGTAACGCGATCAAGGCTGTGCCACCATCCATCCGCGACGGGGCACTCGCAATAGGCGCATCGCCAGTTCAAGTGGTCTTCCACCATGTTTTGCCGCTCGCCCTGCCAGGAATTCTGACCGGGACCATTATCGGCATGGCGCGTGCTCTTGGTGAAACCGCACCGCTATTGATGATCGGAATGCGCGCATTTGTGGCGACACCGCCCGATGGCTTTACATCGCCCGCCACCGTGTTGCCGGTGCAAATCTTCCTTTGGTCGGATGAAATCGACCGAGGCTTTGTCGAACGAACAAGCGCAGCGATCATCGTTCTGCTGATATTCCTGCTATTGATGAATGGCCTCGCCATCTATCTGCGCAACAAATTCGAGAGGACGTG
>CAZOLE010000333.1:0-2175 GCA_964580445.1 uncultured Porphyrobacter sp. | reverse complement strand
GTTAAGGATCGCGACATTCACAAACCCCATCGCTCTGAGCAGATGCCACATGCGGGCCGAAGAGCGTAAGGCGCTGTCGTCATA
Organism: uncultured Porphyrobacter sp.; assembly: GCA_964580445.1. Taxonomy (GTDB): domain Bacteria; phylum Pseudomonadota; class Alphaproteobacteria; order Sphingomonadales; family Sphingomonadaceae; genus Erythrobacter. The sequence goes on along the minus strand of CAZOLE010000333.1, from coordinate 2,091 downwards.
CAGAACAATCCGTGCATCCCGCTCGGCACCTGCGAAAATCGGTAACGGATTGCCTGCTTTGATCGCTTGCTTCGCCGCTTTGTGAAGCGCGGCCAGATCAAGAAACTGCGCGCCGGGAATGGCTGCTTCGACAAACTCCGCGCGCGGATCGCGTCCGCTATTGGGCAAATGCAGCGAAGCATCAAAAACCGTGAGGTCCGATGCGCCGAGACGATCGGCTAACCAATGCGTTGAAACGAGGCTCGAAAAAGCACCTGACATTCGCGATGGCCTAGCGCGGTGAGCGCCCATCGCCAAGTGTGTGAGTTAGGCCGCTTCGGGTTCGGGCTGCGCTTGTCCGTCCGAAAGTGCGATTTCGCGTACTTTGAGATCAGGCAAACCACCCGGTGGAACGTCCAATGGGATAGGATGCACGCGCCCTTGCGCTGTCGTGCTTGGCAGGCCCATCACAAAAGAGCGGCTGGTCGAGGATTGTCCGTCCCCTTCCAGCATCAGGTGAAGTAGCGGTACCAAAAGCGGTTTTTTCCCCTGTCGCAGCGGCTCAACCTGAGACATTGGCAATTGGATATTACCCGATAGGCTGCGGCTTTGATGTGGGCCAATCCGCTCAATTTTTCCGATCGGTTGACCCGTTCCTGTTGGGAGCGCGTTCGTTCCACCACGTCGAGCGCTGGCAAGCTGGGCCGACAAAGAAAGATCGCGCACCGCTCGGTCTGTGCGATTGGCGAACGTGACGCGAAAATCGACGGTGAACATCATAAAGCTGCGGGTCGCGCTGATAATCTCGAGCGTGAGATTTGGACGGTTCGGCGCCGTGGTAACTTCAGGAACTGACCCGACATTGTCAGGACTAAGCGGTTCAAACCGCGGTGGGACTGATGCCACGCGGCGCTTGCGCCACAGCCAACCGCCTAGAAGTAGAGCGAGCAGGCCAGCAAGGCCTGCGATCCATGGCCAGTATTCGCGCAAACCAAGACGACCCGAATTGGAGACTGCGTCATCGTCTACCGAAGGCAATTCTTGCGAATTAGGTGCGTTAGCGCCAGCCGCTTCGTTCGGTGTGTTTGGTATCAGGTTGGTGTCGGTCGCCGTGGCCGTCTCGCCATCCGGAGTGATAGCTGCGGGCGGGTCCGAACTTCCATCAGCGGCCTGTCTAGCCGTTGTCGGCGTATTTGACTGGGCTCCTGTAGGCCGAGGTACAGTCGGCGCCGCGCGATCCCCGTGAGGCTGCGTTGACTGGTTCGTCGCGCTGGGTGTGGGCGTTCCGCTCTCCGGTTCGCTCGGAGTGGCTGAGGCGGTCGCCGCAGGGGCAAGGGTGGGATCAGGTTCATTGCGAATCGTACGCGGACCAATCGGCACGCCCGCACGCACGTCTACCGGGCCTTGAGGCGCGGGAGTGGGTGTCGGCGTGGGGGTGGGTAGTTGAAAACTGTTCGGCGATTCCTGTGCCAGTCCCGCGCTGCTTAACGTCGCTGTTATCAACGCAAGCGCGCTTGCCATGCTCAACCTGCGCTTGCGCGCATTTAGGATTGAGTGAGAGGCTAAGCGGTTTGTCATGCGCGAATGGTTGTTTTCATGGCGGGTTTGAACGCTTCACATAGATATCATACGTCGCGCGTCCAGTTCCTCGCTTGCATGGCTCGCGCTTTCGCGGCAACAGCGCGGCATGGAAAGCACACCCGAAAAGAACGCTGGAAGCGCCGAGTTGAACCCGCAATTCTTAGGCAAGGATAGCCCGCTGCCCGCGTCACCGGAAGACGCGCAGCTCGACTACGTGCCCAATCCGCGATCAGGCGCTCTTTACCTTGTGCGCTTCGTTTCGCCAGAGTTCACGTCGCTTTGTCCAGTGACCGGCCAACCCGATTTCGCACATATGGTGATCGATTATGCTCCGGGAGAGACAATCGTTGAGTCCAAAAGCCTCAAGTTATTCCTTGGCAGTTTCCGCAACCATAACGGATTTCACGAAGATGTGACCGTCAGCATTGGTCAGCGCTTGTTTGAAGAGATGCAGCCCAAATGGCTACGGATTGGTGGCTATTGGTATCCGCGCGGCGGCATACCGATTGATGTGTTCTGGCAAAGCGGTGC
>CAZOLE010000332.1:0-2198 GCA_964580445.1 uncultured Porphyrobacter sp. | reverse complement strand
AGCCCAGCCCGAAGAAGCCGAGTTTGAGGACATTGCCACTGCGCAAGTTCCGGCGCTGCTTGAGCGTGAAGCCTCTCCCAGGGTCGAAACCGAAACAATCGTCGATGAACCAGCCGATCCCGTTGCTAAGGTAGAACCAAGGTTCTCGCTTCGCGCCCGGATCGCCGCTTTGTTCGCTGTCATCGCGCTTCCAGCCATGGCCGCTCCCGGTGATTTTGGTGCTGAGCCAGCGCCTGCACCCACTGCTGAGGAAATGGCGGCTGCATCAGCTTTGTCGACGCAGCCAACAATGCCCTTTGAACAGGCAGGCATGAGTTTCCCCGGTTCAGCGTTCTTCTACCTTGCTGACCCACCCAATGAAGCGCTCGTCGCGCTGCCAAATTCTGATCCGCTGGCGGTTGGTGCTCTCGAAGGGCTGGAGCTTGGCGAGTATATTGACGCAGGGCCTGCCGCGAACGGGTTCTTCCTCGCCGGTGAGAGCCTTAGCAAGGGACGCGCACAGCAATGTTTGGCGCAAGCGGTATGGTATGAAGCGGCCAGCGAAAGCGATGCTGGACAGCGCGCGGTTGCGCAGGTTGTTCTCAACCGGGTCAAACACCCGAGCTGGCCCGACAGCGTTTGCGGCGTCGTCTATCAAGGGTCTCAGCGCAGAACTGGTTGCCAATTCACCTTTACCTGCGATGGCAGCCTCGCACGCCGCCCTAGCGGTGGCAGCTGGTCACGGGCACAATTGGTCGCATCCTCGGCACTCGGCGGAAAGGTCTATGCTCCAATTGGCATGGCCACGCACTATCACACGCTTTGGGTGAATCCTTATTGGTCCAAATCTCTGGACCATGTGGGTACAATCGGCGCGCATATCTTCTACCGTAATCGCGGCGCAGCGGGCCGGAAAGAATCCTTCACCGATCGCTACACCGGTTCAGAGCCCAGCGTCCGGGGGCGCAAAACCGCGCCGCCCGCTGGGACGCCGCGCGGATCAGTGACAGCACCCTTGCCTGACTTCTCCAACATTCCGGCACCGCGATCCTCGCGTGATGGCGACGCGGCTGGATCTGACCGCACGATAGAAGGCAACAGCATCTCTGGTTCTGCAGCGGATAACGATAACAAGACGTCAAGCGCTCCAGACCTTGCTGATCCTGCTTTGCGAACTGCTGGGCAAGTGAAAGAAAAATACTCCAATGCGGGGAAATGGAAGAAAACGCCCAGCGATGACAAGGATAGCGCAAGCGAAACCACGGAATGAACCCACCTAAGCACGCCTATGAAAGCGGCATTCTGGTACCTTGAAAAAGATCAAGGTTAATCCTCGCTAAACCCTGTCCCAACACCAACCCTTAGATAGCTCGGGTTTAAAGGCATTCGAAGTTGTTGAGGTTAGCGCGCCCCGCATTTTCGGAGTGCGCACGCCATCCAGCAGCCCGAACCATACTCCTGCCGAACAGACAAATCCGAGAGCTACATTGATGACAATTCGCGACGCCACTGTTTCCACTTTGCATGGCACGTCATTGGCTTTGGCCACAGACCCGGCGCCGAGACGGCGGGCGGCGAATGACAACGCGTTTTCAAATTCAGTGGTGCAACCCAATGATAAAGTGCTGCACGCTGCTTTGCGTCACTTCGCCGAGGATGGCCTTGGCGCAGCGCGCTCCGCGCGTTCGAGGGCCGAAGATGCATTCTTCGCTGGCGACCGGCAAACCTACGATTGGTGGCTCTCCATCACTCGGATTTTGGACCGGCGTCTAGCCGCTCACGCCATTGTTCAGCGCAATTTTGAGGCTCCACGCACCCAAAACCCGGACATCAAGCTGGTGCGCTAAAACAAAAAAACCATTAGTTTTAGGCGGGTAATCTCGGTAAGAATTCCGTTAACCTACACTTGACTACTTTGCGTTACAGCCTTCCTACCATGGGAGCGATCACCTCACTCAAAAGGCTACGCGAGCTGATTATTCGCGGCCACCCAGCGGACAAAGCGTCCGAAAGGGTCCAGCGCATTCTGGTCAAAACGCTCTACACTCAACCAGCAAGCCTTGCGTTGGGTGCGCTAACCACAGTTACTGCAGCATTTGTCGCAGCCTGGGTTGCCAACAATTCGGCGATGTTCATCGCCACCGCGATCCTCGGGGCTATTGCGACAGGTCGCGTCGTCGCAGCGTTCGGCATGTCGCCCGACGAGCAAGGGACAAGCA
>CAZOLE010000331.1:0-2214 GCA_964580445.1 uncultured Porphyrobacter sp. | reverse complement strand
CTCAGGATTATTTGTATATTTTCACTCAATGCTATCGTGACTGTTCCTGCGGCACTTGCTGATGCAATAAAACCTGCAGAATACGATATGAAATAGCTAGCAATAAACATCTGAGCGAGTTCAAAATATGTCTGCGAGCCGGTTGCATTCATAGCGTACCAGAATGTGAAGAAGACGCAGAAAAATCCTATGTATCCATACAACAAGACTTTCGTCATGGTTCTAAATATATCGAACCACTCTTTAAAGCTTCTCGATACTTTTTGATAGATGTAAATAGCGCAGATAAGGACTACCAGCGCATGTGGAACTAATGGATAGTTATCATAAATGTCCAGGATTAGTTCCAAGGAGCCCCTCAAGTTTTGCAGAAGTGTTATCTTCTCTCTATATAGATTTAGGGATGAATAGCTAGTTCTTCAACAGTACCTTTATCGGTCGTTTCTGAGCCTCCGTAAGCGCTGATTAGACCCCACCTTCCGATGACGTGTGTATTCTGCGAGTCCCTGCCTCATGGATTTGAGGGAGTTTCTCCATGGATGGTACGACTGAGTTTCTCACTGTTGCGGGCGGTAGTGGACGAAGGTGTCCGCGTTGGCCGCAGGATGTGAAGGCGCGGATCGTGGCGGAGACGCTGATTGAGGGTGCTACGGTGAACGCGGTTGCGCGGCGCTATGGGATGCGCGGCCCAATCACTTGTCTGAATGGCGTCGCATGGCGCGCGATGGCAAGCTGGTCCTGCCGAACCTGGAAGGCGTGTCCTTCGTGCCGGTGGCGATTGAGGAACCGACTGTATCGTTGCCAGACCAGGCCAAGGTTGAAGCGCAGGCTGAGATGGGCGTGATTGATGTGTTGAAGGGCGACGTGACGATCCGTCTTGCTGCAGACACCCCAGCCGTGCGGATTGCCGAGATTGCGGCTGCGTTGTGATCCACCCGTCCCACGGCGTGCAGATATTTGTGGCAACCAAACCTGTGGACTTCCGCAAAGGGCACGACGGTTTGGCGGCCCTTGTACAAAGCCACCTCAAGAAGAAGCCTTTTGATGGTGCGGTCTATGTGTTCCGTGCCAAACGCGCTGACCGGCTCAAGATGATCCTCCTCTCGTGACATTGCTTCGCAATGCACTGCCGGGCAGTGGGTGGGATGGCACGGGTCTGGTGTTCGCCATCGGTCTCGAACGCATGGCGACGCAATGGCTCACCCTACAAACGGCTTGAACAGAATGGGTTCAAATGGTCCCACTGCCCGGCAGTCGAAACGCAGTTTCGATGAAAGGGGGCGATCAAGGACGGTATTTTACGGCTGGACGCTGCGCAATTTGAGGCCCTATTTGCGGGCCTCGACTGGCGTCGTGTGACCGCCTTGGAGACCCACCCACCGGCTGCGGCAGAGTGACTCGGGTGATGCTTTGCGCGGGCGGATCGTCCCTGATTTTGATAGATCACAGGTATGACTTCTGCTGCTGATCTTCCTGACGATATCAATGCGCTCAAGGCCATTGTCATGGCCTCGCAGGCGAAGATGTCAGAGCAAGACGGAATCATCGAACGCAAGGAAGATCGCATCCTCCGCCTTGAGAAGTTGCTCGCCGACTTCAAACGCGCCCTTTATGGCGCAAAGTCCGAGAAGGGCCATCCAGACCAGTACCATCTTGCGTTGGCAGATATCGAGACGGCCATGGCGGTTGTCCACGCTGAAGATGAAGCGGTTGATCCACCCAAGGTAAAGGCACCAAAGTCGCGTGCCGGACGCGGCGTTCTGCCCAAACATCTTCCACGCATCGAAGAGGTCATTGCACCAGACGCCACCTGTGGCTGTGGTGCGGAACGCCATGTCATCGGCAGATATCAGCGAGCGGCTGGAAATTGTGCCAGCCCAATTCCGCGTGATTGTGACCCGTCGACCTAAATACGCCTGCCGGTCATGTGAGGCTGGCATCGTGCAGGCACCCGCCAAACCGCGCCTGATCGAAGGCGGAATGCCAACGGAAGCAACCATCGCCAGCGTCATCGTGTCCAAGTATGCCGACCATCTGCCGCTGTATCGGCAAAGCCAGATTTATGCGCGGCAGGGCGTCGAGATTGATCGCTCCACTTTGGCGTTCTGGATCGGCAAGGCCGCCCACGAACTGAAGCCTGTACATGACGCCTTGTTGGCGCAACTCAAGCAATCATCGAAGTTGTTCATGGATGAAACGCCAGCTCCTGTCCTC
>CAZOLE010000330.1:0-2219 GCA_964580445.1 uncultured Porphyrobacter sp. | reverse complement strand
CCCACAGTTGTCGCAGCTGGCCATCAAGAGCGGCCAGCATAAGCTCATCTTTGCCACCATAGAGGTTATAAAGCGTGGCCGGTACGACACCCGCCCGCTCCGCGAGGTTGCGCATGGTCATACCGTTATAGCCGAGTTCCGCAAGCATTTGCCGCGCCGTAGCCAGAATGTGCGCTTGCCGCTCCAGCTGCCTGCTGGATTCATATTTCTTTCGGGTCGACGCCATTAAATTACTCTAGGGGGTCATGGGAGCGGGTTGATCTCCAGAGCCAGCCCCTACCAATTCGACGTTTGTTATACCAAACAGAAAGCGCTGGATTCGGTGGGCACCCTGCTGACGAACAAAGGGGATGCGCAATAACTGAAACAACAGCCAGCGTACAGGCTCACCCCACCACGCACGACTCAGCAAGAACTTTGGCGGCAATGCCTGCATTTTTTGAATCGGTTCTACCTCTTGCATGCGTTCACTTTCAATCGATTTTAGCGCTTGATCAAGTTGCAGCAAAGAAGGGCCGTCAAGGGCACTGCTACGCACCAATGGGTCAAGTAAAGGTCGCAGATGATTGGCCGTTACTAGGGCATCTCGCAAAGCAAGGTTCAAGCCTTGCCCAGCTACCGGCGACATGGTGTGAGCGGCATCGCCAATAAGCAGAACACCTGGAATACTCCACTGCTCAACACAATCGGATACCGCATCAAGTAAAAACGGCTGCACCGATTGGTCGCGGTGCCTTTGAAGGTATTGGCCAAACTCCGGCGAAACATGCTCTGCCATCATGTCGACCCACTGCGGTATCCCCCGATCTCGCAAGCCGCCAAAATTCCCCTTTAGGATCACCCAGCCAATTTGCAACGACTCTCCCCAGGTTCGATACGCCACCAACAGGTGGCCGCGCCCCGCATAGGCCCGTACGCCGCGTTCAAACTCAAAGGCCGCTTCTGTTGCACTCGCGGCTGCATCGCTCTTTAGCGGCACTTTGAACCATACAATGTCCATTGGTGGGCTGTGGTGCCGATTTTTAATGCCCGACTGCTTGCGGACCACTGAATTGCGCCCATCGGCGCCAACAACCAGCTTTGCGCGCAACTCCAAAGCCTGACCCTGACAGGTGTAGCGAACACCAGTGATGCGACCTGCGGCGTTGCGCATCAACTCTTTCACCGATGCGCCACGCACCAGGTGAAAGTTCTCATGGATTGCAGCATGGGACACCATGCACTCAAGCAGCGCCGCCTGGGATACCGCGCGAACGGGGGTCGGTGTATCGAGATCTGCAAATCGAACGTCAACAACGGTGTTACCGTTAAGAAAGATATGCGCCGTTTCCATGGTCTGTCCCGGAAGATCGAGGACATCCTGGTCAAGCCCCAGCAAGGACAGCGCCTCAAGACCGCTCGGCACCAGCACTTCACCACGAAATTCTCGCGAAAAGTCGAGCCGCCGTTCTAGCAAAACCACCTGTACGCCCTGACGCGCCAGCAATAACGCAAGGGCTGCGCCAGCAGGCCCGGCTCCCACAACAATCACCGTGGCAGCCGCGTCTTTTGACGCGATCGCAGGTTTGGACTGGGACGGCTGATCAGGCATTCGCTAAGGGTATCTGGTCGGGCTATCTGTGTACCATTAGCATACGGACAAAGTGGGATCAGGAATATGTCAACGAACCAATACGGAAGTACCCAACCAAACCCTTTCGAAGTGCTCGACTACAAGCACGAGCGTGATTACGAGGCCGTCCGGCAGATCTGGATTGACGTCGGCTGGCTCGACGCTGACGATTTCGAAGACAAAGAAAAGGGTTTGGAAGCCATGCTGGGTTGCAGCAAGACCATAGTGTTTCCTGTACGCGGCGTTGCAGAATGTAGTGTCGTATCTCAACGCGGCCACATGCGCTATCTCAATGAAGACCTTGAGCTGGGTATTATCTCTGCTGTCACTACAAGCCATGTGGCTAAAAGAATGGGTGCAGCCAGGAAGCTAACAGCAGATTCTCTGGCAACACTTGCTGAAGATGGCGCAGAGATCGCAGCTCTTGGCATGTTTGACCAAGGCTTCTACAACCAGGTTGGTTTTGGAACGGGCAGCTACTTCTCTGAAGTTCACTTCGACCCAAACAGTCTCAAAGTCACCAACCACTTCAGACCCCCAGCGCGGCTTGGCGCAGATGATTGGCAGGCCATGCACACCGCCATGAGCAATCGAAAGCCGTGGCATG
>CAZOLE010000329.1:0-2252 GCA_964580445.1 uncultured Porphyrobacter sp. | reverse complement strand
GCTTTGCGCGTGTCTGCATCAGGAATTGCGCCAGCCACCATTTGCGTGCCTTCGACATTGCCCGCCGGGTCAGCAAGGTACGCATCGAGCGAGGGCTCATCCCAAGTTATCCCAGAGCCAGTCATGGCTTCGGAATAGGAAAAATCATCCAACGCTCCAGCTTCGCGGCCAAACACTCCATAGAGGTTTGGTCCCGCTTGCGACGGCGAACCTTTGTCTGAGCTATGGCAGCCAGAGCAAACCGCGAAAGCTGCTTCGCCCGCAGCCAAAATATCACCTGCACCATCGCTTGACGATCCACCGTCAGAAGCTTGGTCAGGCTCAGCGACGTCGATTTTCTCTTTCACTTCGTAATCGTCTGTGCCGCCACAAGCGGCCAAAACGAGCGTTACCAAGCTGGCAGCCAGAATCGTCTTGTAGTGCATTATTGTTCCCTTCGATCGGTGCATCTTACGAAAATTGTTTGGCAATCGGCAATTGACGCAGGCGTTTGCCAGTCGCGGCAAAAATTGCATTGGTCAGCGCTGGAGCTACCGGTGGCAGCCCCGGCTCGCCCGCTCCGCCAATGGGCACATCGCCACTATTGATAAGCTCTACCTGAATGTCCGGCGCCTCGCTCATGCGAAGCATTTTGTAGTCGTGAAAATTGCTTTGAACGATCGCGCCATCTTTCAGGTCAAGCTCTCCATACATCGCCGCGGTCAGACCAAAGACTATGCCGCCTTCGATCTGATTGCGGAAGCCATCGGGATTCATCGTAAAGCCAGCATCGCACACCGCCCAGCAATTGGTGAGCTTCGGCTTGCCCGACGCCATATCGACCTCGATTACCTCCGCGACTATGGTTCCAAAACTCTCAACAATCGCGACGCCTTTAGCCTTGCCGTTTCCGCCTTTGTCGCCCCAATTGCTGATCTCGGCGACTTTCTTGAGCACCGCCGAATGGCGCGGGGATTTACCCAGCATACCAAGCCGGAACTCAACCGGATCAGTGCCCGCCGCATGGGCGGCCTCGTCAATAAAGCTCTCGATAAACCAACCCTGATGCGAGTGATCGACCGAACGCCACGCCTGAAACGGCAAGTGCAATTCAGCCTCAGCCACACGGATCGAAGTGTTGGCAATATCGTACATCGCCGGGACACAAGCCTGCGCGGGATCGTGGCGCTGCGTAAACAGACTGTCGAACGCGACCAGTTTTCCGCCACTATCAACCCCGCCGCGCATCCGACAAGTATCGGCGTTGCGATAGAGCGACTTTTGCGTATCTTCTTCGCGGCTCCAGATCATCTTGACCGGATAGCCCGTTTCCTGTGCCAAGCGCGCCGCCATGGATACATATTCCGAACTCAACCGTCGTCCGAAGGCCCCGCCCAGATATGGGTTGTGGAGGATCACGTCGTCAGCGGAGAGGTCCAACGTGCTCGCTACTTCGCTTCGCGCCCACAAAGGCACTTGGGTGCTGGTCCATATCTCGCACTTGTCGTCTTTGATAGAAGCGGTGCAATTCAACGGCTCCATCGGCGCGTGCGCCAGATAGGGCACTTTGTATTCGGCATTGAAGGTCTTGGCCGCATCATCCAGTGCGCTTCGTACATCGCCTTTGCCCGCTGCTTCGGAACCGCCCGTATCGCTGGCTTCATCCAGCTTCGCAGCAAACGCGTCAAATTGATCCTGAGTGGTCTTGATCGGGCTTTCCGGCTCCGACCATTCGACCTCAATTGTGTTCACCGCTTGCTGCGCATGCCAATAGCTTTCCGCGACAACAGCGACGAAATTCTCCATGTTGAGGATCTTTAGAACGCCGCGCATGGTCTTTGCCTTGGACGCATCCATGGAAAGCGCAGTCGTGCCCGGGACAGGCGGGCGAACTACCGCTGCGTAAGTCACGTTCAGCCCTTCCGGCGCGGCATCAATCCCAAACTCAGCCGTACCGTTAATCTTCGCAGGAATATCCGTGCGCGGTTTGCTCTTGCCCATAAGCCGGAATTCAGACGCTTTCTTCAACGTCGGCGTTTGGTCCATATCCTGCTCAGCAGCAGCACTAGCAAATTCAGAGTAAGGCGCGGACTTGCCGGTCGCTTTGTGAATCAGCATGCTGTCGCGCGTTTCGATCTCCGACGCATCGACTTCCCATGACTCAGCTGCTGCGCCTTTCAACATCTTGCGCGCCGCTGCGCCCGCAATCCGCATCGAATATTGCCCGGTTGAGCGGATCGAGGACGAACCGCCCGTGATCAACGCATCAGCAG
>CAZOLE010000328.1:0-2267 GCA_964580445.1 uncultured Porphyrobacter sp. | reverse complement strand
GTCTAGGGCGGGATCAAGCACGGCAAACCGAGAGGGTGCTTCGCCCGCCTTGAGCCACCCGGCCAGCATCGCGCCGCCCATATTGCCACAGCCGATAATGAGAAGTTTGTCCGTCATATTCCCGCCTTACGTGCGGCGGATGCTCTACGCCTCGCCAGCGGCATCGACAAGCGCACTATCAAGTGCGGCGCGCGGAGCCTTGTCGCCCCAAAGCACGAACTGAAACGCCGGATAAAAGCGGTCGCACTCATCAACGGCAATTTCAACGAGCGCTTGTGCCTGCGAAAGGCTGAGCATGCCATCATCGCCCAGCAAAGCACCGTGTCGATACAAAAGCACATCGCCATTGGACCAAATGTCAAAATGGCCGAGCCAAACTTGCTCGTTCACAAGGCTTAGCAGCTCATATGCGCGCGGCTTTACTTCGCCGGTCACGCGAATATCGGGCAAGCACAAAAATTGCAGGACATTGTCCGTGCTGCGCCAAATCGCGCGCAATTGGTAGGTGGTCCAACTGCCTTGCACTTTGCCGGTGATTTCGTCGTCGCTGACGATCTCAAACTCCCAGCCACGCGCTTCAAACAATGCCGCAAGCATTTCGACCGGCGCTGCATCTTCAGCTCTTGGAAAGTCCTGTTCGCGGGGGATCATGAGGGGGCCCTTAATTTGTAACACAATGTGCAGATGCACATCGCGAGGCCAGATTGGCAATGAGCCAAGCTTTAGCTCTTGGGGAGAAACGATGTGGCTTGTTCAAAGCCTGTGCACAGAAAGGCGGGGATGAGGCGAAGAAGCTATTTAAGCTCCTGAATTTCCCTACCTTCTGGGCTAGTATAGGAGAAAGTGTCGATCCCGGCTTGGCTAAGGGCATTGACCAGATCGCGCGCCGCGCTCTGACTTTCAAGCGGCCCGGCCAGCAATCTGTTCGATTGTCCCCATGCCGCGATATGTGGAGTGAAGTCGCTAAGCGCCCCTTCAGACTTTCGTGACAGCCGCCCCCAATCGAAACGCAGAGCATCGCTGTCTTTACCAGTCGCAACCTGCACCCAGATGCGGCGAGGATGATTGTTTTCGGATGGTGTGGAAATTGTGCGACTAGCGGCACTTCGTCCTGCGGCTTCAATTGCGGCAATGTCTACCGCGTCATCGGCCACTACCACCGTCTTCGTGTCCGGCTCACCGAAGGCTGCAAATGCGTCAGCAAAATCAGCTGTTGCGCTTGGAACCGTTGGCTCAGGAACAGGAACTGGAGCTTGAACAGGAGTTGGAGCTTGAACCACTGAGGCAATCGCTGCGGCTGGCGGCTCGACAACAGCAACCGTGGCTGTCTCAGGCTCTCGCGTTGGCAAGGGAAGCACTGCAGCTGTGCGAACGGGGTCCGCGTCATCAATCTGCTCGGTTGACTTAGCAGCTTCGACAAGCGTCGATGTACTCACTGATTCTTCTACAACCGCAAGAGCTGGATTTGAAGCAACAGGCAATTCGGCGGTTGGATCGGCTTCAGCTACTACGGCCGGGGCACCCGAGATTGCAGGTGAGATCACTGCAGAAGGCGCATTGACTGCGCCCTGCGGCGCAACTGCCGCCAGATCCGGAGAAGGAGCGCTTGGCGCCGGTGTCGCGGCATCCGCTGCCGCAACCTGGCCCAAGTCAAAACCCGGTTTGGGTGCGGGTTCGCTTGCTTTCGGGGGCACAACAATCTGCGTCGGTTCTGGCGTGCCTATCGCCGGTGTCGGTGTACTGACTTCAGCCAACCGCACTGTCTGCGCTGCAGTTTCTGCATTTGCAATTTCAGGCGCAGGGATGGCCCGCGCGCGTGCGGTATCTGGTTCGCCTAGAGGTTCGCCGGAAGGCTCAAGCCGTGCATCAGCCGCCTGCGCTAAAGGCGCGCTCGTCAAATCCGCTGAGCTTCGAGCCGCGAAATCAGCGATACGCGGGTCATCTCGACCAACATCCGCGGGCAATGGAAAAATGCCGAGGTTCGAAGCTGCTGCTTGCTGCGCTTTTGTCAGCTGCGGCATGAAGGCAAGGTAAGGCGTAATCCGGGCCGCCAAATCTGCAGGCATAACCACTTCAGTGACTGCCGCCGCGCGTTCTTGCTCACCCAAAATCGCTAAGCCAAACGCCTGAGTACGAAACGCGGCAAAATCACGGCCATCTACGAGCGGTTTTAGAACGCTTTCAAAAGCAGGCTTCTGACCGGAAATCGCATAACTCAGCGCCAACCGTCGAATAGTGACAGTGTCGGTAGAGCTGATTTTAAGCGC
>CAZOLE010000327.1:0-2278 GCA_964580445.1 uncultured Porphyrobacter sp. | reverse complement strand
GCATAAGGGTGCGTAACCTCTCTGACGGTGGGATGATGGGTGAAGGACAAATCAAAGTGACGCGCGGCAATCGCTTGCTGATTGAACTGCGCAACGTTGGCAAAGTCGACGCAATTGTGGCCTGGGTCCAAGATGATCGATTTGGCGTTGCGTTCGATGAAGAGATTGATTCAGCGGCGGCGCGCGCGCCTGAGCAAAAACAGGTGGACCAAGCCGCAACTCCTCTCGAGCGCTCTTGGCAACATCGTGCCCCTGAGCCGCCCAAGTCTGAGGATATGCGCAAAGTTTAAGGCATCGAGGCGTTGATCTTTACGCAAAAGCGCTGACCTGTCCGACTGGACCTGCTAGTTGCACTTGTGTGCAACGATTCCTGCTCATTTTATTGTGCCTGACCACATTCGCGTGCAGCGAGGCGCGCGAAGATGGCCCCATTGCGGTTGGCGTGATCGGCGATCCCGCTTCAGTATTTGCCGAGGACGCTGAGCTTCCCCCTGCTGCGCATCACTTCCAAGCGGCGACGGTTGAGGGTTTGGTGGCGCTTGATCCAGCAGGTCAGATTGTCCCCGCTCTAGCAGAGCGTTGGATCGTCACAGATGACGGCCTAAGCTATATCTTCCGGCTGCGAAGTACAGATTGGGCGGATGGCGAGCTTATAACCGGCGAAGATGTGAGGCAGTTGTTTCGTGCCCGTCTGCGAGAATTGGATGGCACAGCGCTTGGTCTGGATCTTGCAAAAGTCACTGATATCCGCGCGATGACGGGAAGGGTGGTTGAAATCAGGTTGTCGGGACCGATGCCGGAATTTTTGCGACTGCTTGCCCAACCCGAATTGGGGCTGGCCAAAGATGGCACCGGTGCTGGGCCAATGGTGCTTGCGGAAAATGCTGAAGAAACACAGGTGCTTTTGGATGCGATGCCACCGGAAGCGCGCGGAATGCCTGCACGTGAAAATTGGGAGGAACAAGCTTCCAATGTGACCATTCGTGCAATGCCAGTTAGCGCTGCACTTGAAGCGTTTTCTAGCGGTGAGATCGACCTTGTGATCAATGGTAGGCTTGCCGATTTCCCGGATGTTGAGCTTGGCCCCTTGTCGCGCGGAACGATTCAGCTGGATCCCGCCTATGGCTTGTTCGGCTTGGTGTTCCTTAATGATGAAGGATTGTTAGAGGACCCCGACCGGCGAGAAGCATTGTCCATGGCAATTGATCGCGGCCAGTTGTTGCAAGACTTTGCCCTTGATGGGTGGGAGTTCACGACTTGGACTGTGCCCAGTCCCCTATTTGGTGAGCTTGGCCCTGTTGGCAATCGCTGGAATGATCTCACTGTTCAAGAACGCCAGGGGATCGCAGCGCGGCGCCTCTCTCGGTTTCTTGAAGAAGCCGATGAGCCTGTCACGCTTCGGCTCGCAATGCCGGAAGGGCGAGGCAGCACATTCCTGTTCAATCGGATTGCGGCTAGCTGGCGCCCGCTTGGCGTGACAGCGCAGCGTGTGAAGATTGGAGAGCCAGCGGACGTTGAGCTGGTTGACCGCCTGGCGCGCTATTCGTCTCCACGTTGGTTCCTCAATCAATTCCATTGCTCGCTTGACCGCGGCATTTGTTCGCCTGACGCCGATGAAATGGTTGAAGCATCTCTCGCGATCCGAGATCCCGCAGCAAAGCAGCTTTTGCTCGCTGATGCGCATGAAATGATGCTCGCAGACGAGGTCTATATTCCGCTAGGCGCGCCGGTTCGGTGGTCGCTTGTTCGAGGGGCTGTAACCGCGTTCGAGATCAACCCCTGGGGCCGCCACCCCTTGTTTCCGCTCTCTCAACCCTCCACATAGAGAGATAGGAGCACAAAATGGATCGCCTAAAGCCGAATAAAATCAATCAGGTAAACCTGACGGTCGGGTCTGACCCCGCATCGGTGCGCGCCCGCGTCGAAGCACTGGAAATGCTGCTTGAGCGCTCGTTTACAGTGCCAGGATTGAACATGCCGATTGGGTTGGACGCATTGATCGGTTTAGTCCCGGTGATCGGTGATATGGTTACCACTGCTTTTGGCGCCTACATCGTTTGGGAAGCCCGCAATCTGAAGATGTCAAAGTGGCAATTGATGCGGATGGGTGGACATGTTGCGTTTGATACGCTGCTTGGGTTGGTTCCGGTCATTGGAGACGCAGCCGACTTTGTGTATCGGTCAAACACCAAGAACCTGCGCATCATCAAGAAACACTTGGACAAACATCACCCTGAAACGAAGGTGATCGAGGGGTGATCGAGGGGTGATCGAGGGG
>CAZOLE010000326.1:0-2289 GCA_964580445.1 uncultured Porphyrobacter sp. | reverse complement strand
GGATTGGGCCGTTGAGCAGGGCATTGCCGATCCCAAGCGTGTCTGCCTCGTTGGTGGTTCGTATGGCGGCTATGCAGCATTATGGGGCGTCTTACGCAATCCAGAGCGCTATCGCTGCGCAGCGAGCTGGGCAGGTGTCACAGATTGGGCACGGATGCTCAGCTATGATCGCAGAGTTTTGACGCGCAAAGCTGGAAAGAGGTGGACAGCCAAAATCAAAGGCAATGAAGGTGCCAATTTGAATGACGTGTCACCATACCGGCTCGCCAAGGATCTCAATCGGCCAGTTTTGTTGGCACATGGCACAAGTGATAGCAACGTTCCGTTCAAGCAATTTGAGCAGCTGGTCAATTCGGCAAAGAAAGCCCCTGTCGGCATTGAGACCCTCATTATTGAAGACGAAGGCCACTCGTTTTCCTCAGCGGAGAATGAACAACGGTGGTATGATGCGCTCGATGAGTTTTTGGCGGAACACAATCCCGCTGACCAGCTCGATGATTCTGGTGAATGGTCTCCGCCCATCGACCCGAATGAAGCGGCACTTTTCACTCCATTAATCATCAGTGAAAGCCCCAGTGACAAGTAAACTTGGTTCTGCGTTACTTTGACTGCAAAGCGATTGAATGATCCAAGCACCTCGATTTGAAAGAGTTTTTCGATCCTCGGGCTTCACCGATGTTGAGCTTCCTGCATCTGCTGTGGCGAAATGAAACTGATGCAAAGGGGATACAAGGTGGATTAACCGCGTTTATGCACTTGTGGGGGGGCAAAGAATTGTTACGCTAGGGCCACTATGAAAGAGCTGTTCCAACACGCTGCCACAACCGACGGGGTCACCGTCCGGGTGGCTGTGAACTTCCTGCCGGAACAATCTCATCCCGACGCGGGCAAGTGGTTCTGGGTCTATCACATCCGGATAGAGAACGGCTCACACGAGGCCATTCAACTGCGCACGCGCCATTGGCGGATCACGGATGCGCGCGGCATGGTCAATCATGTCGATGGTGAAGGGGTGGTGGGTGAACAACCACGTCTGGAGCCGGGTGAAAGCCACGACTACGTTTCTGGCTGTCCGCTGACGACGCCGCATGGTTCGATGGAAGGGTTCTACACCTTCCTACGCACCGATGGTGCGCCGCTTGAGGTGCGCATTCCGTTCTTCCCGCTCGCTGCGCCAGAAACCGCTGACAGACACTGACAATTTGCGCCCCTAATCCGCGCGCCTAAGCAACACCTGCTTGCGGGGCAGGACGCACGCGCCTAAGCGAGCCCGCTATGAGTCTAGCGCTATGAAACGCACACATCTCCCTTTGAACGCGCTGCGTGTCTATGACGCAGCCGCACGGCACTTGTCGTTCACGCGCGCTGCGGATGAGCTGGCGGTGACACCCGCCGCCGTGGGTCAGCAGATCCGCGCGCTCGAAGACCATTTGGGCGTGGTGCTGTTTCGTCGCACACCTAAGGGACTTGAGCTAACCCCGGAAGGCGAAGCGGGCTTGGATGCCTTGCGCGAAGGGTTCCTGCGGTTCGAAGAGAGCGTCCAAGCGATGCAAGCCGGGCAAGCATCCGACCGCTACACCATTGCCGCGCCGCGCGAGTTCTACGCCGAATGGCTCGCCCCGCGACTGGCCGAGTTTCAGGCTGACACTCCCGGCGTTCTCTATTCGATTGTCGCCGATGAGAACGCGGATTTCACCGAAGCCAATCTCGATCTCGCGATCCGGTTGGTCGATGGGCCGGGTGACCTCAAAGGCGTGCAGCTTGCGCCAGCTGAGCGGGTGACGGTCGCCGCTCCCAAAGCGCGCGATGCGTGGATTGATTGGCCCGGCGCGACCTTGCCCGAGGATGTGAGCCCTTGCATCAAGGCTGGTAGTCCTGGCCAAGCGCTCTCCTCTGCGCTGGCGGGGATGGGCCGCACGGTGCTGCCGCTGCCGCTGGTGGCTGATGCGATTGAGAATGGGGCGCTGGAGAAGCTCGATGGCCCGACCGAAGGCCGCCGCGCATACTGGCTGATCGCGCCGCTGCCGCAATGGCGCCAGAAGAAGGTCAAGGCGCTGGTAGAGTTCCTAACTGGTAGCGAATGATCGGGCGCGCAGGCCCGCAAGCGCGGAGTCGAAGCCGAAGGCGCAGACGTGCGAAGCACACCTGCAAGCGCGCCCGCAGCGATGCGCCCGCAGGCCCGATAGGGCCGAGGATAGCCCAGTGAGCGGGAAGCGATGCTGAATGACCGAAGCGAAGACAACCGAACGCCGGCGCTTGAGGCCCAAACAATGACTCGACCAGTTTCTC
>CAZOLE010000325.1:0-2291 GCA_964580445.1 uncultured Porphyrobacter sp. | reverse complement strand
TCACCATACCGCGCGCATAGCGGTCCTCCTCACCGCACAGTTCTAGCTCCAGCAGCAGCCTGCGCACCGCCGCAGCAACAGCGCCGGAGAGCCTGATCAATTCATCCACCGCCATCAGTGCCTTCGTCAGCAGCTTTGCGACATCGCCGCTTTGGTGCGGCTTCGCGTCAACCCATTGCATCTGGCGCAGCTCCTTGAAGTCGAACTCCACACTGCTTTCCTCGACTTGGAACGTTGATCGGGGTGCGCCGGTAAAACCTTCGAGCAGTTCGATCACATCCTGCGGCGTTTGCACCAGCACCGCGCCATCGCGGATCAGCTGGTTGCACCCAAGCGAGCGCGTATCGAGCGGGGAGCCGGGGATCGCCATGACCTCCCTGCCCGCCTCGCCAGCCAGCCGAGCGGTGATGAGCGAACCGGATTTGGGTGCAGCTTCCACGACCAGAGTTCCACTCGCCAACCCAGCGATGATGCGGTTGCGGCTTGGGAAGTGTCGCCCGCGCGGTTCGGTGCCGGGGGGTTGCTCCGCGATCAGCAAGCCTTGCGTCGCGATCTGCTCCTGAAGCTCGGCGTGTTGCGGGGGATAGGCAATGTCGATCCCGCTAGCGATGACGCCGATAGTGCGATGGCCAGAAGCACCTAACGCCCCCTCGTGACATGCCCCGTCAATGCCGCGCGCCAACCCTGAAACGACCGTGAACCCTGCCTTCGCCAGTTCAGCCGCAAAGTCGCGCGCCAGTTTCACGGCAGCAGCAGAAGCGTTGCGCGCGCCCACCATTGCGACGCTGGGCGCAGAGGCCAGCGCGAGATTGCCTCGGCAGGTGATGATCGGCGGTGCGCTGTCCAGCTGCGCGAGTAGCGCCGGATAGTCTGGTTGATCGTGGAACAGGTAGCGAGCGCCAGCCGAGCGCACACCGAGGATTTCCTCTTCAATCCGGACAGTTGGCGCGGGACGATAAGGCGTCTTGCCGCGCGAACCCAGCTCTGGCAGCGCTTCGATAGCGGCCTGCGCATTGCCAAAGCGGGCTAGCAATTGGCGATAGCTGACAGGGCCGATATTTGGCGAACGCAGCAATTGGATGCGCGCAAAAGCCTCTGCCTGCGAAAGCGCCTCGCTCATCCTTTGGAGCCAACCTTGGGCTCTTCGCCGCGCAGCAAACGCCCGATATTTGCACGGTGTTGAACCAGAACAATCGCAGCAATGGCGACCAAAGGCATGATCAATTGAGGTAGACCCAGCAGCCAAACTACACCGGGCGCAGCGATCACCGTCGTCATTGAGGATACAGAGGAAATACGGCTGATGAACAAAGTCGCCGCCCAAATTCCTGCGCAGATCAGCATTGCCGGCCAAGCAAGCGCGCCCAACACGCCCGCAGCGGTTGCAAAGCCTTTGCCCCCTTTGAACTTTAGCCAAGGGGTGAAGCAGTGACCCGCGACGGCCCCAATTGCGGCCAAACCTTCCGTCCCGGTCCACAATGCTGCGGCGATCAGGACGGGCACCACACCCTTCGCAGCATCCAGCAAAACTGTGGCGGCGGCTAACCACTTGCTCCCGGTGCGCAGCACATTGGTCGCGCCAATGCTGCCCGAGCCAATATCACGAACATCGCCCAGCCCCGCCGCTTTGGTCAGCAGCAGGCCGAAGGGGATCGAACCCAGCGCAAAGCCCAGCAACAGTGCAAAAAATGGTTCCATTATGATCCTTATCCCAACACGCGCGCTTTTCTTTTGCCCGTGCCTAAGTAATAGACCGCCCCGCGACAAGCGCAGGACACAGGGAAAGTTTCATTTTGGATGCATCGGCTCCCATTGTGTTGTTTGACACCGGCATCGGCGGCTTGACCGTTTACGATGCAGTGCGCCGCGCTGTGCCTGATGCGCCGATCGTCTACGCCGCCGATTATGCAGGCATGCCATACGGGATGAAAACCGAGGCCGAGGTGGCTGCGCGCGTCTCTGGATTGCTTGGCCGGATATGCGAACGCTTTGCCCCGCGTTTGGCCTGTATTGCCTGCAACACGGCCAGCACGATTGCTCTGGGCATGGTTCGCGAGGTGCTGGAGATTCCGGTCAGTTCTCAGGGCAAGACGTTTTTTACAGAGTTTCCGATTTGAACGTGGCGTCTTCAACAATCGAAGGCAGGGCGTCGTTTGAGAAGAGTGCGACCGGCGAAGTGCGAGGTGCGCCATTCACGCTTAGTTTTGACTATGTCGAAGACACTTTCAGAGATGGGAGCACAGTCTATCGCTGCGAGCCGCTACAAGACTTATCATTGCTCAACCCAAGTG
>CAZOLE010000324.1:0-2293 GCA_964580445.1 uncultured Porphyrobacter sp. | reverse complement strand
GCTTAGACGGGCGCACGCCGTTATGCGGAATTGGCGTAACATCACGAATTGACGTGATGTTGAAACCAACCGCAGCAAGACCACGAAGCGCGCTTTCGCGGCCTGAGCCGGGTCCCTTCACTTCGACTTCCAAAGTGCGAACACCATGCTCAACGGCTTTCTTGCCGGCATCGTCGGCTGCGACCTGCGCAGCATACGGTGTCGATTTACGACTGCCTTTGAAACCCATCATGCCCGCGCTGGACCAGCTGATTGCATTGCCTTGCGCGTCAGTGATGGTGATCATGGTGTTGTTAAAGCTGGCGTTGATATGCGCAACACCGCTGCTGATATTCTTACGGTCGCGGCGTCTAACCTTACTACCGGGTTCGCGTGCCATTGGTTTATTTCCTCGTTAATTCGGATGAAGGGAAAAGCGTTGGGGGATACCCCCTCGCTTACTTCTTCTTCCCAGCGATCGGCTTAGCCTTACCCTTGCGGGTGCGGGCGTTTGTGTGCGTGCGTTGGCCGCGAACAGGCAAGCCATTACGATGACGTAGCCCGCGATAAGTACGCAGATCCATCAGACGCTTGATGTTCATCGCAGTGTCGCGACGAAGATCGCCTTCAACCTGATGATCGCTGTCAATGGTTTCGCGAATGCGCAGAACTTCTTCATCGGTCAGATCCTGCACACGTGCAGAATGCGCAATGCCAAGTTTGTCTGCGATTTTAACGGCCGTGGTACGGCCAATTCCGTGAATATAGGTCAGCGCGATAATTACGCGCTTGTTTGTAGGGATATTAACCCCGGCAATACGAGCCACTTATTTCTCCATGCTCCACAGGGAACTCAGGCTAGTTGCCCTACCCCCATCTCAACGCTCAAGATCGAAACGCCGGGTCCAAATGGCAAAAGCCCGGATGGCACGCTAATGGAAGCGTTGCCTGCCGGACTGGGTGCGCCAGATTTGGATTTTGGCGTGTCGAATGAAGCGCGCGCTTAAGGCGAATCGGAACCTACGTCAACCGTTAACGACGCCGAGTCTTTCAGCGCAACATGAGACACTCGTTTTAGGTCTATGCAAACCCCTCGAAACGCTGCCAGTTTGTCTGTTGGGTTAACCCCGAATAATGACGGAGATCGTCACCAATCCCGGTGGATTTTTTCGAACTTTGAGCGTTCCTAATGAAGAACTCAGTATAGCGCGGATCAACCGTCGATGCCCAAGTCGCCAAACGCATCCTCTACACTTTCGTCCGAACCCTCACTCTCGTCTTTTTCCTCATCGTCAGCCTCATCAGCTTCGTCAGCCTCGCTTGGCCCTACCCGCCCGAGTAGCTTGGACAAGCCCGCCAATTGTTGGCTCATCACGCCGTCAACCGCTTTGGAAATCTCGTCGATCTCATAGCGCATCGACCCGCCAACATTGTATTCCCACACAATCCGTGTGCCTTCGTCGACTTCGGACAGCACTATTGTAAGAACCCCGTTCACAGGCTCGCTTTGGAGAGGACCAAGACCGCCGGTCAGGCGCAGCGCCTTCTCTGGAAAAGCCTGAACCACGCGCAAGTGTTCCACGCTGCCTTCGAGCGTGAAGCGGTCCGGCTCATCCACTTCGGGGATCCGCTCGCAAAAGCATCCTCCTCCTTGCGGAGTTAGCGAGAGATTGGCCGAATCTCCGGACCATGTGTGTGCTGCATTCCACCAGCGCGCAGGGCTGATTAGCGCAAGCCAAGTTTCTTTAAGATTAGCGTCCACCACGACTTCATCGCGCGTGACGAATCCACGTTCAGTTTTCTTGGTCACTTCAGCGTGAACCGGCGCGGAAACAGTGGCGGCCGCAATCACTGCAAGAGCCATCAAGCGAGTGGTCAATTTCAACACAAACGATCTCCTTCAGACTTCAAGCCCTAAGGGATCAAGCTCCAGTGTGAAAGCCCCGCTGGTCGGAACAAACGGTCAGTTCGACCCGCTGAGCTCGGCATCAATCGCAGCTGCAACTGCGTCGATATCGGCCATGCCATCAACCCGTGTCACAATGCCGCGCGCCTCATAGCCGGGAAGGATCGGCGCGGTCTCTGAACGATAAACACCCATACGGTTGCGCACGGTTTCCTCATTGTCATCTGGGCGCTCATGGCGGTTCTTGCCTATGGAATTCAGGTGTAATTAGAGCTCATCGTGGCGCGGCGCGCCCTCGGCCTCGACCTCTTCGTCCAATCGCTCAGTGCGAATTGCATTGACTCCTGCTTCGGTGCGCAGTTCGATGTGCTGACCTCCGGGATTATATTCACTTGAATGTTATGGTTA
>CAZOLE010000323.1:0-2296 GCA_964580445.1 uncultured Porphyrobacter sp. | reverse complement strand
GGATCGGATTGGCACTGATCGCATCTATCGCATTGAGCGTGACGTCCTTTCTGATCTCTTACGGCAAACGACGGGCGAAGAATATTGTGGCCGGAACGCTGGGCTTCGCTATTGCGGTCTTCTCGGTTCATTTCATCGCAATGGCCGGAACCGGATTTGTCCTGAGCGATGGCGCGGCTGTCACCGGAGGACGGTTGAGCAATGAACTTCTGGCCTTTGGCGTCACCGTCTCTGTCTTCGTGCTATCAGGTGCATTCTTGCTCAGTGGCGCAACATTCACGACGGTGAAGGACGAACCCATCGCTCCGCAAGACAAATCACCTGAGGAGCCACTGCCCGCGACACGCATCCCTTATGAGGCCAACGCGCAGACCTATTTCTTGGACCCTGCACAGGTATCGGCCATTCGGGCTGAGGGGCATTACACTGTGCTCTATGTCGGAGATCAGAAGCTCTTTTGTCCATGGTCCATCACCGAAGCCGAGACGCGCATTGCTGGCTCTGGCTTTATCCGCACGCATCGCAGCTATCTGGTAAATACCGCCCATGTGACGAGCTTCGAGCGTAAGAAGGATAACGGCGTATGCTATTTCGCCGAAACCAATTCGCTGACCAAGGCTCCCGTAAGCCGGTCGCGCCTTCCTATCCTCCGCGACATTCTCGGAATGTAGCCGCATCGCAGCGAATTATGCTGCGGCTGCGTACGCATTTCGTGCAGATTGGGCGCATTTCGTGAAATGCGATACGGCTTTGGATAGCTTTGCCTCGCGACTCCCTCTCTCGCCCGGTTGGTTGGTTATCGACCAAGCACGCAGCCAGGGAGGAACACAATGATACCTGCGTCTTTCGAATATTACCGGCCCGACAGTATCGCAGCCGCCTTAGCTGTGATTACAGAGCATGGCGACGACGCGCGTGTCATGGCGGGTGGGCACAGCCTTATCCCGATGATGAAACTGCGTATGGCTGACATACCCCATCTCATCGATCTACAAGACATCGCAGAGCTTCAGGACATCTCCGTAGACGCCGGCACCATCACACTGGGCGCGATGGCGACGCAGGCCGCGATCATTGATGATGCGCAGCTGGGCGCTGCCGCCCCGATCCTGAAAGAGGCCGCCCTTCAGATCGCCGACCCGCAAGTCCGTTACATGGGCACCGTTGGCGGCAATGTGGCCAATGGTGATCCGGGCAATGACATGCCGGGCCTGATGCAGTGCCTCGACGCGACATTCACGCTAGAAGGACCTGATGGCGTGCGCGAAGTTGCTGCCCGTGACTTCTACGAAGCCGCTTACATGACCGCGCGTGAGGATGAAGAGATCCTGACCAAGGTCAGTTTCAACGCCACCAAGGGCGGTTACGCTTACGAAAAGCAAAAGCGCAAGATCGGCGACTATGCCACCGCTGCCGCAGCCGTTCTGATCGAGAAAGACGGCGGCGTGGTTAGCTCTGCCTCCGTCGCAATGACCAATCTCAGCGATGTGCCGGTCTATTCACAGTCCGCTTGCGACGCGCTGGTGGGGACCACCTGCGACGACACCGCCGTGAAAGCCGCTATTGCTGCAATGCTCGAAGATATTGACCCCAACGAGGACAATCGCGGGCCGGTCGAATTTAAACGCCACGTTGCTGGTGTGATCCTGAGCCGTGCCATTGCACGCGCTTGGTCACGCAGCTGAGGGAGGAACAGATGTCCAAGAAAATCGTAAAAATCACCGTCAATGGTGAGACCCATGAACTGCTCGCCGAGCCGCGCGAATTGCTTATCCACACGCTGCGCGAACAGCTCGACATCAAAGGGCCGCATGTCGGCTGCGAGACCTCGCATTGCGGCGCATGTACCGTCGATATTGATGGAAAATCGGTCAAAGCCTGCACGATGTTTGCGGTGCAAGCTGAAGGTTCTGAAATCACCACCATCGAAGGCATCGGTGCACCGGACGCATTGCATGTCCTGCAAGAGAGCTTTCGTGAGCATCACGGGCTGCAATGCGGCTACTGCACGCCGGGGATGATCACTCGCGCCTACCGGTTGCTCAAGGAAAACCCGACGCCCACCGAAGAGGAAGTCCGCTTCGGTATCGCAGGCAACCTGTGCCGATGCACGGGGTATCAGAACATAGTTAAGTCAATCATGGCAGCCGCCACTGAATTGAACGCAGCCAAGGAGGCCGCAGAATGAAGGACGAAGTCACAAGCCGCGAAGATCGCGTCGCCAATCTCAAAGGCATGGGCTCCTCGCGCAAGCGGGTCGAAGATGCCCGTTTCACGCAAGGCAAAGGCAACTATG
>CAZOLE010000322.1:0-2296 GCA_964580445.1 uncultured Porphyrobacter sp. | reverse complement strand
ATACAATCCTGATGCGCGACCCGTTTATCGATTAGAGCAAGCGCTTTGGCCGAGGTAGAAGCGCCAAAATGTTTCCGCTTTGCTAACATCTACCCCGGGTTTGGCCCGCAATTGCTCGTTATGGGGCGCTTGGATAGAAGCAGCTCCACGGGATGACTAAGCGTTCCGGCTTTCCTGGTCACTGATGCCCGCTTTGGTCTAGCGGAGCAATCGAACCGAGCGTGAGACATTGCGGCCTGACCCGGGCCGTATATTGGCTCACGCTCATTCGGTTTGGGCTAACCAGAATGTCACTCAGTCCTCGATTAGGACATGTTTGAAGCATCGAATTGATGCGCGGGCATCATGGCGCTAAGTTGTAGCCCATGATTAAACGCGTTCTTGGACTTTTGACTGCTTTGGCGGTGGCTGCCTGTTCGTCAGCGCCGCCCGAACGTGTTGCTCGAGCGCCAACCGCGCTGCCTCCGGTTCAGGCGGTGCCTTTGCCACCGTTGCCGCGTGTTCCCGCAAGGCGCAGCACGCAGCAGCCTTCGCGAGTGTATGCTGACTATCTGTTGGTCGACAAATCGGACCGCACGCTAACGGTCTATCATCGAGGGCAACCGCTAAAGACCTATTTCGGATTGCAGTTTGGCGACGCGCCGATCGGGCACAAGCGTTTCGAAGGCGATGAGCGCACGCCTGAAGGCATCTACACAATCGACACACGCAACCCACGCAGCAGCTACTATCTTTCGCTGCGTATCTCTTATCCCAACGCTTACGACCGTGCCTTCGCCAATCACTATGGCAGATCACCGGGCGGTGACATCTTTATCCATGGCCAACCCAATGGACTGCGCACCGGCCGGATGCGCGGGGATTGGACCGATGGGTGTATTGCGCTTACGAATGATGAGATCGCCGAGCTGTGGCAGATTGTGCCGGACGGAACACCGATCGAAATTCGGCTCTAACGCCGGCACTCTGACTCTTTCAGTCCTTATCCTCGCTCAGTATGGCGACCTGAACTTGCAGCCTTTTGATCTCGCGCAATATCGTGAGCATGTTCATCCGATTGAGCATCCACTCTTTCAAAAACCCCTGCATGATCAGCAAAGCCAATGCCGCAATCGCCCACAGTGTGTGCTTGATCGGGTCGCTTGTTTGAATGACTTGCCAAACCACGGCGGCGATAGAGATGCCGATGACAACCGACAAAGCAAAGGCAAATTTTGCCCAACCTCCCATTGGCCCTTTCCATGTGTCGCCAATCTGTTGAAACATGCTCCGATCTTGTTCGAGCCCTTCCAAGAAAGCCCAGTCATCATTGTCCATTGCATCGCGGATGCGACCATCGATATCAGTCACTTTCTATCTCCTTTGTGTGTTGAATTGAAAGTTCACTTAGTGCTGCCTTTAATTTGCGGCGCGCATGGAAAAGGCGGCTCTTTGCTGTGCCCTCTACAACGCCCTGAACCTCTGCGATTTCGTGCAGGGTAAAGCCCTCGACAAAGTGCAGATGCGCAGCCAACCGTTGATCAGGTGGGAGTGTTGCGAACGCCTGACGCAGTGCCAGATCGTCAACTTGAACAGCAGCAATAGCCGTGTCAGGCATTTCGGTAGGTGCAGCAAAGCGCGCTCGATCTTTTATCGCGACGCGCACATGGTCGGCACCGCGCCGATGGAGCACGCTGAACACATAACTCCGAAAACGCGCCGGATTTTCGAGCCGTGCAATGCCTTTCCAAACCCCGATCCAGCATTCTTGAACCAGGTCGCGCGCGCTCTCTGCATCGCCAGTGTAACGGTACGCCGCGCGCGCCAATCGCTTGTTCCATCGTAAGAAAAGACGTTCCATTGCCGCCTTATCACCCTGCTGCACCAACACGACGAGTAATTCATCGAATAGCTCGGCGGAATGCGGGCCGCGTGCAAGAGGGGGACAAGTGGTCATTGCAAGGGTAGTCTCGCCAATGCGCCAAATGGTTCACTTCTCGCAAAGAAAAACATGATGTAGGAAAGGTTTTCTTGACCTGAACCCTTTTTGTTCTACTCTCGTTCAACTTCGAATAGAGGCGATTCGATGTTGGAGGCTGACATGAACCAAAGTGATTTCTCCTATGAAATGGCGACTGACGCGGCGGGGCTGCCAGCGCGAGTGGCCGTTTTTGCAGACCGCGAGCACGTTAGGCGAGAGATAGCCGAAGACTGTGATGGCGCTGGGTTCCGCACATTGGACGGCGGCGCGATTTCGGTGCTGCTGGACGGACCAATTGCATTGCTAGGCGATGTGGGGATGATCGATTGTCCGCAT
>CAZOLE010000321.1:0-2297 GCA_964580445.1 uncultured Porphyrobacter sp. | reverse complement strand
GTACCCAAATCGTCTTGTTCAATTGAGATGTACGCCGCGCTTGTATCGAGCCAAACGCTCGCATTCTTGGAACGCTTGATCGGGACAGTGAGTTGAGCGTTCGCACGCACACTATCGCCGTCAATATCGGAGCCTTCGAGCGCCCCGCCGGGCGCTGTTCGGCCAAGTGAACCGGAAAGTCGCGCGGTGATTCCGCTATCGGTAACTTGCGTCTGATAAGAAGCCGACACGAACAACAATTCATCAGGCTCAATTGGGTTTATGCGAACGGATGTGCGAATTTCGTCGGATGCGGTGATCACTCCGTTGAAGCGCGTCGATCCCCGCAGCCGGACCGGTCCGAAGGTCTCGGTCCCGTAATTATCGGCGGAAACGCGCCCTTCCGCAAATTGCTGGTCAAGCTTGACGACCAGCACGGCTTGCCCATCATCTCTTCGCAGTTTGGCATTGCGTAGCGAGACACCTGGAATGTCCGAAACAAGCAGCAGTGTGCTTTCCAGTTCTTGTTGTTTCAGCGGGCGACCGACCAAAGACGCGAGCATGCTGCGCGCTTGTGCGTTGGGCGACCCTTCGATCACAACATCGTCGATCCGGCCTTCATCAATCGCTACTGCTACGATGCCGAGCGCGGCGGCGTCTTCATCAATTGTCGCACGCACATAGCTGTAGCCCTCGTCGCGAGCTAGCTGTGCCAATTCGTCGGTTAGGCGCTCAAGCACTTCAGAAGTGACTGGCTCCCCAAAAAAGCCTTCCACGACGGTTTGATACTGGTCGTCGCTGATGGCTTCGTTTCCGCGGATCGAGACCGCACCGATTTGGTTGCCGCCCTCCTCGGGAGAATCAGATTGCACACCTTCAGTGCCGATGGTCAGAACATTTGCAACGGCCAACCGCGGTGCTTGCAACTGTGTTTGCGCAAAGATCGGCGCATGCACGAACATTGTCGCAACCAACGCAGTCCTAGCGGTAACCTGCACCAAAGAAGATCTAACAGTTGCCATAAGGATCTGTGCACTAGCGTCGGGCAGCTAACATTCGGTTACTCAGACAAAAGCGTTAGCAAATAAGTAACGACGCCTTTTCACCACTGATTGAACAGTCACTGTCATTACCGCACTCACCAAAGAGTATTATTCGTTAGGGACTGTCGTGATTTCATTCGCTAAAAGATTGTTGGTAGTGGCTGCGCTTCTCACCAGCACCAGTGCGCTCGCGGCACCCGAATGGCGTGTGTCAGAAGTTAGCGGAGCGGTGACGGTCCAGCGCGACGGAAAAGCGCTAAAAGCGCGTCAAAACACCAAGTTGCGCCCAGGCGATGTGGTTGTCACAGGAAGCAAAGGGCGCGCAGTATTAGTGCGCGGCAAGGAATATGTTGTCGTCTCTCCCAAGGCGAAGATCAAAGTGGCAGAGCCCAAAAAAGCGGGCGCTGTCACACAGTTCTTCCAATATATGGGCAACGTCCTTTTCAAAATCGAGAAGAAGTCCACACCGCATTTCGGTGTCAAAACCCCATATCTCGCCGCTGTCGTTAAGGGTACGACCTTCAATGTTTCGGTGACCGGTGAAAATTCCAGCGTCCAAGTCACTGAGGGCGCGGTTGAAGTCGCGACCAGTGACGATTTGGAAGCAGCGCTTTTGACACCGGGGTTGATCGGTATTGTCGACGGGGATGATCTAGAGGATCTGGTCGTGGTTGTTGGCGATCGATCACCAGCCGACGCCGCATCGGCGGTTGTTCGCGGCTCGCCCGAATTCGTTCGTACCCCGCCAAAAGAGACACGTACAAACAGCAATGTTCTAAACACACCACTTGCAGGCGCGCGCTCACAGACCTCTTCGGTTCGGTCCAACGCTCCCGCACGGGCATCGGTCTCGCGGGCCTCACTCGCGCAGCCCACGCAAAACTCTTCAACGACTTCGGTAAGCGCAAATGGCTCTGTTGAAGGTGTGAGCCTCGCCTCGCTCAACACGGATGTTGGGGCGGATGCGAACATAGCAAGCAGCCTAGTCGATCTTGATCAGGGCGTTTCAGGGGGTGCCTCCGACGATCTCAACGGCAGAATTGGTAGCGAATCCAACGAAGAACTCGATGTTGATGCTGTGCTAGGACCCCGCGATGACGGCCCGGGCAATTCCGGCAACAGCAATGCGGGCGGAAACGGCAATGGAAATGCCTTCGGTCTCAACAATGGCGAAGACGAAGGTGATGATGAGCTAAGTGGCGATGCCGGCAGCGGAAACGAAGATGATGACAAATTTGATGACGATCCGGGCAATTCGGGCAACAGAAATGCGGG
>CAZOLE010000320.1:0-2302 GCA_964580445.1 uncultured Porphyrobacter sp. | reverse complement strand
CTGTTTAAACAGACCGTCATATGTAGGTTCGATCCAATCTGCGGCGTTTAGCGTAAAGGGAGCTATGAACATTCGAGCGGTATCGCTAACCACATAGCTGCCATCTGCAGGCGCCTGCATAACGCGTACTTTGCTCCAGTCCGCATCAAGCTCATCGGCAAGCATTTGGCCAAGGACCGAATGCGCGCCCTGACCCATCTCACAATGCGGAACGATGGCGGTGACAATATTGTCCACGTCGATCTTGACCCAACTGTTGATCAGCTCCTCACCGTCGCCACCGGCGACCTTCGGTGCGAGATCGGCAGTCGGATTCCCGGGGCGCACACCGATACCGATCAGCAAGCCCCCGCCTGCGAGCACACCGGCACCAATAAAGCCGCGCCGTGACCATTTCGCCAACCGGCTGCGCTTCGGGTTTTGAGTTGCCGTTTCTGGAGTCATATCGTTCATAACTTATGCCTCCTCTTCGCGCGGTTCGACCTGCCCCGAGGCGACTTTGATCGCTCGGCGAATACGCGTGTAGGTGCCACAGCGGCAGATATTGCCTGACATCGCCGCATCAATATCTTCATCGCTCGGGCTAGGATTATCGCGCAACAAAGCCGTGGCACTCATTATCTGGCCGGACTGACAATATCCGCATTGCGGCACCTGCTCACTAATCCAGGCTTGTTGAACCTTGGTCAGCTCCCCTTCCGGCCCGGCAATACCTTCAATCGTGGTAACGTTGCGGCCTTCCGCTGCGGAGATTGGCGTAGAGCATGACCGCACTGGATTGCCATCCAGATGAACGGTGCAGGCACCGCATTGCGCGATGCCGCAGCCAAACTTGGTGCCATTCATGCCCAGAGTTTCGCGCACCACCCATAAGATAGGCATCGCCGGATCAACGTCCGCGCTGGTTTCCTCGCCATTCAAATTGAAAGTTGCCATGCGTCGAATTCTCCCGGACGTGTACTTGGTTTCTATATGCAACTTAGCTTGAATGCGCGGGCACGGGAAGGGTTCCTTTAGAGAACGCCTGCCACCGTCAGGATCGATCGCAAACCCAAACCCGCCGCAACGAAGACCACTATCGCGCCAATCGCATTGGCAAGCGCACCATTGGCGTATTGGCCCAACACAGCGCGCTGGTTCATCGCATAGAGCAGGAACGCCGCGACTATCGGCAACAGCAAACCATTGGCGAATTGTGCAGAAAGGATAATCGACAAAGGCTTGATACCTGTCAGCGCCAAGATTGCGCCGACAAAAATCACGCTCAGCGCGATGAGGCGCAGCGCTTTGGGACGACGACCCTCGCTCACCTGAAACACTTCGCTTACCGCATATCCGGTCGCCAATGGCGCTGTGATGGAACTGGTCAGGCCAGCGGCGAAAAGCCCCGCGCCCATCAGATATTTCGCACCAGAGCCGAACAGCGGCTCAAATTGGGCGGCCATATCGCCAGCATTGTCAACGGTTGCTCCGACCGCGAACATGCTCGCCGCTGCGGTCGAGACGATGAGGATGCCGATCAATCCTCCAATACCTATCGAGATGGTTGTGTCGAGCCGCGCGGCTTTCAAATCCTCCGGCCCAGCCCATTTTGCCCGTGCTGCACTGGCATGAAGGAACAGGTTATAGGGCACGACCGTGGTTCCGATCAGAGCCACGACGGTCAGCAATGCTCCATCGGGAATGGTGGGCATGACCAACCCGCTAAACAGTGCCCCAAAATCAGGCCGGACGATGGCAAAAGTCGCGGCGAAAGCCAGCGCCATAAACCCGACCAGCACAACCAAAGCGGTCTCGATCAATCGATAGCTGCCACTCCACAACAACGCCGCCGCAAGCGCAGAGATCGCCACGATGCTCGCCCGGAACGCAAACTCGCTCTCGCCCGCAATCGCTGCGATGCCCAAAGCCGCGCCTGACAGGTTGCCCGCTTCATAGGCGGCATTGCCGAGGTAGAGCGCGATGCAAACCAGCGCGATAAGCGGCCAACGCCAAAAAGAACCGCTCAAAAGATCCGCGAGCGTATCGCCCAAACCCTTTTGCGTAACGACGCCCAACCGCGCCGACATTTCTTGCAAAGCAATCGTCGCCAACGTTGCGAAGACCAGCGCCCATAACAGTGCATAGCCGAAATTGACGCCCGCCAACGTGCAGGCTGTTACTGTCCCCGGTCCAATAAAGGCGGCGGTAACAAGCGCGCCGGGGCCGCTTTTGCGAAGGCGTTCCGTTGTACTCATTTACGCGCTCTAAAGCCGCCGCCGGTGGGTGTTCTAATCACAATCGAGTCTCCCGCCTGCACTTT
>CAZOLE010000319.1:0-2305 GCA_964580445.1 uncultured Porphyrobacter sp. | reverse complement strand
GTGTCATCGCAGAGAACCTGCTGCTCCAGCAACAGCTCATTGTACTGGCCTGAAAAAGGCAATGTTAGCCAGGTTCTTGCTGGCAGGCGCCCATTCGGGAACGCGTGATGGGGTTGGGTCCATCATGGAGTTCATGCCTTTGTAAACCCAGTCGCCCCGTTCCTATTCCAGCTTGTAGCCTTCGGTTTGTACAAAGCGATTGCGATAGCGTGCACTGCCGTTGGCAAACTCAATGCTGTGGATCATGCCGTCACCATCGAACGTGTGGTACGCCTCTTCGCTGAAAATGTGCACCGGGTTCGGGCCAATGCGCAGGAACTTGCCTGCGAGGAAAAGTTCACTGACTGGTTGGTGGTGGCTTCGGCCATAGTGCTCTCGAGAATTTAGTGGAAAAGAGTGTAGCGGAAGAGACTACTAGAGATGGTTAAGGGGAGCGACCCGGCGGCTGCGACTGGATGCCCGCCAAGAATGTTGTAACCGCTGCATTCACCTCGTCCTCGTGAGCAAATGGCATCATGTGCCCTGCACCCTCAATGGCATGAAGTTGCGCGTTGGGCACGCGCGCTAGGGCGTATTCAGCGTGTTCAAAAGGCACCGACTGGTCCAAAGTGCCGTGAACGATCAGGGTAGGCGCGCGCACCGATTCAAGCGGCAGGTTCAGTTTTTTAAACTGCGTAAAGTCGTTATCAAAGCCCACCTTGCGCATCGACGGTGGCCACATCGACCATATCATTCCAGCCACCTGTTTTTGTTTATCGGGTTGTTTGGCCAGCTGCTCACGATCGGATTCGTTTTGGGCAATCTGTGCAACGACGCCCGCGTCGTCTTGAGTAAGCACCAGGCTTTGGATCATTAGCCAAAACAGAAAGTCTGAGTCGGGCAGGCCAACTTCGTCTTTGGCGGTGGAGTGTGAAATGGCCTCCATACCCACAAGGGCAAGGGTGCGTTCCGGGTAACGGGCTGCAAAAGTATAAGCAGCCGGACCCCCACCCGATGCGCCCATCACTGTGACCTCAGCAATGCCCAGCTTATCAAGAACTACTGCTGCGGCTTGTGCCTGGTCGCCCGGTGTTGTGCCAACCTCCAGCGGCGTACCCAGGTAACCCGGGCGTGACAGCGTGAGCACCTGGGCATCGTCCAATGCGCCTATGCCTTGATCGTAGCCCCCCGGTGTTCCATGAAAGAACAACAGCGTTTGCTCCTGATTGTTGCCAACCAGCTGATATTCCACCGGGCCTACGCTGGTATCAACAACGGTCCCGCCCGTTTGCAGAGCCTTTCTGCGCTGACTGCTGTCCCGCGTGTATTAGACGCCAGTGACAATAGCAAGGATCACCAACATCGCCGCAACAGCAATTAGCGCACGTTTCATAATCTTGTTCCCTTGGCTAACCTAACTTGCGCCAGTGCGTCTGGCAGACATTTTCTTGAAGTGAGCCATGGCATTTGGTTCAAGCTCTGCGGTGTGGCTACCAATTCGCCATGCAAACGCTAGGCAACCAACCGCAAGCTGCTCGGCTAACGATATGCGCTATCACCGGAGTCCTGGCCTGCCAGTGCCGCGCGCATACCTGGTAGTTCTAGTGCGTGAACTCGGGTGGCTAGTCCGATCAGGTAGGGGACGTGCTTGAGTTCGAGACCAAAGTGCTTTGTTAGCCTGAATGAACGTCCAACGCTCTCTGCGCTACGATAGGCGTAGAACAGCGGTAGTGAAAAGATACCTAGGGTTTTTACGATACCTGCGCCGACAATCTGACTATCCAGCTGGCGAATGCGAATCGATGTCCAACCAATCTGTCGACGCAGATCGCGTTCCATATCCCAACCCTCAAAGTCGTGCACAACGTGCATGCCGGGTTCAAAACGAAGTGTGTAGCCCAGTCGCTGCCAAGCATCACTTTGGATTCGATATGCGAATGGTCCGGCACCTTCCGGCAGAGCCACTGCTTCTAGCGCGCTGCGCCGGGCAATCATGTTGTTGGTGGAGAGTAAGCCAATCTCCGCTGCATCACCGGCATCAACGAAAGAGCGTGAAAGTAGAGCAAGCGCTTTCTCCAAGCGACTATCGCCGGGATAGTGGGTTCTACCACTCACCGCCGCTGCCTCCGGGTGAGCGCGCATTGCGGCAACACCGCTTCGTACCCAGCCGGGATTCGGTATGCAATCGGCGTCGAGTTGCATAATGAGATCAGCGGCAGCCACTTTGGTGCCGACGTTTTTCATTTCATAAGAGCCAGAAAGATCACAACCAACCACTCGTAGTCCAGGTAGTAGCTTAGGAAGATGAGCGGGCATATCCGCAAGG
>CAZOLE010000318.1:0-2315 GCA_964580445.1 uncultured Porphyrobacter sp. | reverse complement strand
CTTGTATAAGACGTCGCCGATTGCACCGTTGAAGGCAGCGTTCCCAGATAAAGGAAACCCAGCGCCACCATCGGCGGAAGCAACGTCCCAGCGATTTGCGAAAGGCCAAGGCCCGCGAGTGGCATGGCAGCAAAGACCCACAAACCAAGCGGTAGAAAAAACCGCCAATTGGCAAGCCCCTTGGCAATCTCGCTTCGCGCAATGCGCATTCCGTTCAAGAGAAACAACACGAATATCGCGCCATTCGAGATCAACTGTGCGCTTTCTCGCGCTTCGCCCATCGCAGGCAGCACCAGTGCTAACACGGTCGCAAACAGCAAAACCGCAATCATTGGATCGGCGAGCAAGGAAAGGCGCTTTAACATCTTTTAGCGCCCCTGCCCTCCTCTCGACACTATGTCGAGCCTATCGCAATCTTCATACTATTCGGAGCGCAGAAGCGCGCTTGGTCGCACCCATTCTGCCATTGCATCAAATCGCGAGGCATCTTCGGCATTGTCGAGCTGCTGCGCGGCTTCTGCGCGCAGGTCGAGTAACTTTGGATCATTGCCGGCACCAAGTGCAATTGCCTGATCAAGTAGTATCGCCACGCGCCGCCAATCCTTTGCGACAGCGCGGCGTTCAGCCAACATCAGTAAAGCTTCGGTGTTGCGCGGTTCACCTGCCAATGTCCTAGCAAGAACGGTATCCGCTGCGATATCATCGCCATACTTGCGATAGGCGGCGATAACTTTGCGAGTTGTTGGCCAAGATCGCCGTACTTTTGCAGCTCTGCCATACAATTCGAGCGCACCTTGTGCATTACCCGCAGCAAAGGCCGCATCACCTGAAAGAGCAAGAATGTCGGAAGAAAGTGGCAATTCACGGCGCAACCGAGCACCCAGTTGAACGCCGTCGCCTGTATTGCCCGCTTTGACCAGCGAACGCATTCGGCCCGTGGGGCTATTTCCCGAAGGCAATGTGTCCAATGCGACGGCTTGAACCTCATTCAGCGACCAAGCTCGCTCAATCAATGGCGCAGCACGCTCGCGTTCACCCATCCGCTCATAGGCGCGGCCCACAAGCATGGTCAGGTAAGGTGTGGCATCCGCCGCTTCGGCGCGCGCAGCAAAGCCCGCGACCAATTCTTTGTCGCGCCCGTTCAGCCATAACGCCCGAGCAAGCAGTTCGTTCGCACGTACATTGCTAGGCTGACGTTTGATCAGCTTTTCCAAAGTTGGGACCGCCGTATCATAGCTACCCTGCTGAATATCGACCAGCGCATCGAGCAACAAAGCTGCTGGAACTTCGCGTTGATACAAGCCACTTTTCGCAAGCAAGCTCCGAGCTAGCACCGGCTTCTCTGCCCGCGCAGCCAAAACCGCCCGCAGATACAACCCCATCGGATAGCGTGGAGCAAATGCATCGATTTCACGCAATTTCGCTAACATCTCAGCATTGCGCCCAAGGTCGCCCAAAGTCGCCGCATAATCCGACAATAGCTCAGCATTCTCAGGATCGGCATTGGCAGCGGATTCAAACCAAGGAAGCGAAGCGTTTAATCCATGAGCATCGCGCACCAATTGCGCTTTCAAATGGAGAGCCGGACCATATTCGGGGCCCAGCTCCAAGGCGTAGTCTGACGCTTCGAGCGCCGAAAAATGCTCACCACCGCGATAGCGCAACCGCGCCACATCAACCCAGATAGCAGGGTTCTCGCCTTCAAGCGCAATCGCTTCGTCATACAGCCCGCCTGCTTCAGCAAGCTTGCCTTGGGACATCCGCTTGCGCGCCTTGTCGACCAGTTTGACGAGCTCAGCGTTCTCACTGATCGATGCGGGTGTGGCCTCTTGTTCACTGTCACTGCAACCGGCAACAGTAAGAGCAAGCGCAGCCGCACTTGCAAGGCGAAGTTTGAAAAGATCAAGCATGGAGATCATACTGCTTTAGAAGGTCGTACAAAGTCGGACGGCTGATCCCGAGCAGCTTTGCGGTGCTTGAGATATTTCCCTCGCTGCGCGCCAAAGCATGGCGGATGACGCGGCGGTCCGATTGTTCACGCGCCGCTTTTAAGTTCAGCACGTCAGCTTCCTCTTCGTCTTCACCGCCAAAGTCGAGATCGCCAGCGGCAACCAATTTGCCATCAGCCATAATAACAGCCCGCTTCACACGGTTTTCCAACTCGCGGACATTGCCGGGCCAATCATGTGCGTCGATGGCCGCCAGAGCATCAGGCGCAAAGCCGGTAACAGCCGGATTCATTTCCCCGGCAAAACGCTTAAGAAATGCCTTGGCAAGCAGCACCGCATCACCGTGCCGCTCTGCCAAAGCGGGGA
>CAZOLE010000317.1:0-2330 GCA_964580445.1 uncultured Porphyrobacter sp. | reverse complement strand
GTATCAGGGCGCGAAAAGCACCCTTACTCAATCTGGAAGAAGATGGCCGAACGCCATGTCAGTTTTGAGCAGGTCACTGACATTATGGCCTTCCGCGTTCTCACCGATAGCGATGCGGATTGTTACCGTGCGATGGGTGTATTGCACACGACGTGGCAGTTTTTACCGGGCAAGTTCAAAGACTATATCTCGACACCGAAAACCAACGGCTATCGTTCTCTACACACCTCATTGATGTATGAAAATTCGATGCGGGTCGAAGTGCAAATCCGCACACGCAACATGCATCGCCGCAATGAATTTGGGTTGGCTTCGCACTGGGCATATAAGCAAGGTGACAAGCACGATGGGCAAGTGGGCTGGCTGCGCGATCTGATCGAGATTGTCGATGTCAGCCACGATGCCGAGGAGCTGCTCGAACACACGCGCATGGCGATCTATCAGGATCGCATCTTTGCCTTCACGCCCAAGGGCGCGCTGTTTCAACTGCCTAAGGGCGCAACCTCAGTCGACTTTGCCTTTGCGGTCCACACTGACCTTGGTCTTGCGACAGTGGGTGCAAAGATCAACGGGCGGCACATGCCGCTTCGTACGCCGCTCAACAATGGCGATGTGGTGGAGATTATCAAAGGCAAGAAGGCAGAGCCACAGCTTGCGTGGCTCGGCTTTGTCGTGACTGGCAAAGCGCGCGCTTCGGTGCGGCGCGCCGTGCGCTTAAAAGAACGTGAGGAAGTCGCTTCGATAGGTTCCAAGCTGTTTGACGAGATTGCCGCGCGCGTCCCTGCGCGGATTGGCAAAAAAGCGATCGGGGCTGCGATCGAGCGACTTGGCTTGGATGAGCCTGAAGACCTAATGTTCGCGATAGGCTCGGCAAAGCTGACCGACCGCGAAGTGATGGAAGCGCTGGTGCCCGGTTGCACGTCAGATTTTGAAGAAGACAACGAATGGCATGCGCGTGACCGCGCGATTTCGATTAGGGGCCTAACGCCGGACGTTGGCTACACTCTTGCAGATTGCTGCCACCCAGTGCCGGGCGACCGGATAGTAGGCCTCAGGCGCAAAGGCGAAAACGTGCTTGTCCACTCGATTGATTGCCCCAATTTGGCGGACGGGGTGGACGCGGATTGGCTCGACTTGAGCTGGGGCAAAAGGTCGCATGGCGCGGTCGGGCGACTCTCCGTCACGATCTATGATCGTCCCGGTGCATTGGCGGAAATGGCGGGCGTATTTGCACAGAATAAGACCAATGTTACTAGCCTCTCGCAGACACAGGTGGACAACCCCTTTGTCACCTATGCGATCGAAGCGGACGTGCAGGACTTGGCTCATCTCAACCGAATTATCAGCGCGCTGCGCGCCAGCGATGCGGTGGCGCAAGCGGAGCGGATTTGATAGTAATCATGGCAATAGGGATCGCGAATATGCAGTCGATTAAGGCGGTAGTGTATTGGTTGGCCACTGCAGTTGTGCTGGCCCTGTTGGGCTTTGCGGCCTTTATGTATTTGACCAATTATGGCGCAGCCGCGGGCTTTTTTGAACGGTTCGGCTATCCGACTTACGTTGTCTACCCGCTCGCCGGGCTGAAAATACTCGCCGCAATTGTAATTTTGACCCATCGCTACAATGACCTGCGCGACATGGTCTATGCCGCCTACTTCATTAATATGGTTATGGCACTGGCTGCTCATCGGCTTGCAGGGGATGGCGCAGAGCATGCCATTGTTGGGTTGGTATGCTTGGTGATTTCATACCTGCTCGGCAATCAGGTCCGCGGGCGGCCCAAGCGCAATTTCTTCGGACGTTGGGTTGATCCGGAAATTCAGCGTTAGGACCTGTTAGAGAAACTCTAACTCAACATTGACTGAATCACCTTCGCTGATTCCCTCTGCTTTTCGTATCGCTGCCTTGATGGGTAACAGCCAACCTCTTTCACCGTCCGGTTCCGCATCGTTCTTGAAGCCGGGAAAGCATGATGTTTTCCATTTGCTCTCGCGAATCCTCACTGAGACTTTGAGAGAACGAAAGCCGCGCTTTGTGCCGAGTTCAAGCCGTCGCATTGCCTCGGTCGCGGCGAGGTGTTCGCCCGCCTCTCCGTCAATTGTGACGAAGTGCCAGCTCACCCCGTTGGAGCCGGTCCAGCGCCACAATGGTGCGGTGTGAGAGACAGTTTCGGTGGTCACTCGGTGGTTTCATCCTGAGTTTCGACCGAGCGAATGGGCACCGGGATATTGCAGATATCCGCCCCGCCAGCGGGTTGGATGAAGAAAGGATCGCGGCGGTTGGCGCGCGCCTCGGCGTATTTGGCGAATGTCTCGCTTTCGGTGGAGAGG
>CAZOLE010000316.1:0-2355 GCA_964580445.1 uncultured Porphyrobacter sp. | reverse complement strand
TTTCTAGGGCGCAAAGTGGATGGGGTTTGGACCACACAAAGCTGGCGCGAAGTGGCCGATCAAGTCTGCCTGCTGGCCGAGGCATTGCGCAAAATTGGTCTAAATGAGGGCGACCGCGTGGCCTTGGTCTCAGAGAACCCCCCGGAATGGTGCATCGCGGATATCGCGATCATGGCGGCTGGCTGCATCACCGTGCCAACCTACATCACCAACACCGAACGCGACCACGCCCATATCCTTGAGAATTCAGGCGCACGCGCGGTTTTTGTGTCGACTGAGAAGCTGCTGGCACCATTGGTCGGGGCCATTTCGCGCACAGGGATGGTCGATCACGTCATTGGCATTGAGGATCTTCACCGCAAGCAAGCGGGCAGCTTTGAATACCATTCGTGGGATGGGCTTGCAGAAGGCGACACAGCGGCGGCTCGTAAGGCAGTTGAGGAGCGCATGGCCACCGTCAAGCGCGAAGACACCGCCTGCCTTATCTACACCAGCGGCACCGGCGGCGCGCCGCGCGGCGTAAAACAGCATCACGGATCAATCTTGTGCAATGTCGCGGGCGCTGCCGAAATTCTCATCACCGACTTTGGGATCGAGAACGAGCGCTTCTTGTCCTTCCTCCCCCTCAGCCATGCCTATGAGCACACAGGCGGGCAATATCTGCCGATCGGTGTGGCCGCAGAAATATTCTATTCCGAAGGTCTGGAAAAGCTCGCCTCCAATATCGAAGAAGTCCAGCCAACCATCATGGTCGTGGTCCCGCGGCTGTTCGAAGTTTTGCGCGCGCGGATTATCAAGCAGATCGAAAAGCAAGGCAAAGTCGCCAATTTCATGCTCGATAAAGCGCTTAAGATCGCCGACAATGCCCGCGAGGGTGAGCCGCGCAAACGCGACAAGCCGCTGAACTTCCTCGTCGAGAAAACACTGCGCCCCAAAATCCGCGACAAGTTTGGCGGGCGGATCAAAGCGATGGTGTCGGGCGGCGCGCCGCTCAATCCAGAGGTAGGCACATTCTTTGAAGCGATGGGGCTGACTATGCTGCAAGGCTATGGGCAGACCGAAGCAGGGCCGGTGATGAGCTGCAACCGACCGCGCACTGGTTTGAAAATGGACACTGTTGGCCCGCCCATGCGCGGGGTTGAGATTAAGATCGCTGACGACGGCGAAATTCTGTGCCGCGGCGAGTTGGTGATGCACGGCTATTGGCAAAACGACGCCGAGACCGAGCGCACCATCCAAGATGGCTGGCTGCACACCGGCGATATTGGCCATCTCGATTCCAAAAGGCGGATCGTCATCACCGACCGCAAGAAGGACATGATCGTCAACGACAAAGGCGACAATGTTGCCCCCCAAAAGATCGAAGGGATGCTGACCTTACAGCCCGAAATCGCGCAGGCGATGGTGAGCGGTGACAAGCGGCCCTATGTCTCAGGGTTGATCGTTCCTGATGCGGAGTGGGCACTCGAATGGGCGCGCGCAAACGGTCAGAAGTTTGACATGAAAGCGCTGCAGGATTGGCCCGAGTTTAAGAAAGCGGTTCGCGCAGCGGTCGACCGAACCAACAAAGACCTCTCCGTGGTCGAAAAGGTTCGCAAGTTTGAATTTGCCGACGAAGCCTTCACGATTGAGAACGAAGAAATGACGCCCAGCATGAAGATCCGGCGGCACAAAATCCGCGATCGCTACTCTGAGCGGATTGATGGGTTGTATTGAGATTGGTCTCGCTTCTCGAATCCCTCAAAATCATTGCTTTCAGCACTTTTGCAGCGACCATTTACGGCATTTTGCACGATCAGGTCACAGCGCATATTTGCGTCGAGTATTTCACGGTTGCGCACCCGCCAGTCTTTCCGACATCTTCACCCTTCTGGCTCGCAATTGGTTGGGGTATCATTGCGACTTGGTGGGTCGGTCTGGGGCTGGGGATCATGCTTGCGCTGGCCGCACAGATCGGATCACACCCTCGGATCGGTCTCATAGATCTGGGCGGGCCGATTATGCGGCTAATGCTTGTGAGCGCAGGGCTCGCGATGGTAATGGGCGTCGCTGGATACGCAATTACACAAACATCTGGACCAGCAACCATCGGTATTTGGTCGGACGTCATTTCACCAGAACGCCACGCTCGCTTTGCTTTTGCGGCATGGGCGCATTCGACCAGCTATCTTGTGGGCGCAGCTGGAGGTGTCTTTGTCGCGGCCCGCACAGTTATAAAGCGGCGAACGGCCTCTCAAGCCGCTTCAACATCCTCTACAAATTCGGGATAAAAGCCCGGCGCTTGCTCTGACCAGCCCGGCGCGGTTGCGGCGGCTTCGCTCAAGCTTTGAAGCAAGGCTTTGCGCAGTTCAGGGC
>CAZOLE010000315.1:0-2380 GCA_964580445.1 uncultured Porphyrobacter sp. | reverse complement strand
AGATCGCACCGGCCAAGTCATGCCATTCCCGGGCCTTGGCACCACCGCAGAGGCGTTGTGGGACCACTTGGCCGAATATGAAAAGAACACGGGCGGCAGGGCTCTTGCGATCCCGCACAACTCGAACCTGTCCAATGGGCTGATGTTTGAAACGACCCTGCCCGATGGTTCGCCAATGACCGCCGAATATGCGGCCAAACGCGCCGCCTATGAGCCGGTGATCGAAGCCACGCAGATCAAAGGCGACAGCGAAACCCACCCATTCCTTTCACCCAATGATGAGATGGCCGGTTTCGGGGTCAAAGGCTGGGACTTTGGCAATCTGCCGCTCACCGCGAAGACTGAGCCTGAAATGCTGGCGGGCAACTATGCGCGCGAAGCGTTGAAGCGTGGGCTGAGTTTGGAACAACGACTGGGCGTCAATCCTTACGCTTTTGGTATGATCGGTTCGACCGACAGTCACACCTCGCTTGCGACCGGGGATGAAGACAATTTCTACGGCAAGCACACGGGCACTGAGCCCTCCTATGAGGATCGCGCAGTAAACGGCCAAAATCTCGGCACCCGCGTTGGACGCTTTGGCTGGCACTATCTTGCGGGAGGCTATGCCGCGGCATGGGCGCGGGGCAATACGCGCGCCGAAATCTTTGACGCATTTGCTCGGCGCGAAGTCTACGCCACCACCGGCCCGCGCATGAGCGTGCGCGTTTTTGGTGGCTTCGGGTTCGAAGAGGCTGACTGGGACAATGACTGGGTCCGCAAAGGCTATACGCAAGGTGTGCCGATGGGCGGAGAACTGGTCGATGAAGGCACGGCTCCGCGCTTTATGATCAGCGCGCTGAAAGATCCCGATGGCGCCAATCTGGACCGCGTGCAGATCGTCAAAGGCTGGGTCGACGCATCGGGCGAAACGCAAGAGCAGGTCTATGATGTCGTTTGGAGCGATCAGGACACGCGTCCCCGCGCTGGCGGCAAGGTGCCTGCTGTGGGTGACACGGTGAACCGCAAGGACGCGACCTACACCAACGATATCGGTGCGGCGGAACTGCGCACGGTTTGGACCGATCCGGACTATGTCGCTGGGCAAAGCGCGTTTTATTACGTGCGGGTGCTGGAAATTCCGACGCCGCGCTGGACGTTGTTTGATGCGGTGCGCTTTGGATTTGAACTGAGCGAAGAGGCGATGGCGGACGCCGTGGCGCAGGAGCGTGCCTACACCTCGCCAATCTGGCTGAAACAATCCAAGCGGCCCAATGCTCCGGCGATTATGGAGCCAGAGACAGCGGAGGGCGCGTGAACTGGCCAGCTTGGGCGCGTGAGCCGATTGTCCATTTCCTGATCGCTGGGTTTGCGCTGTTTGTGGCGCTGACTTGGAACAGCAGCGGGATTGATCCGTCGAGCCGGGTGATCTCCATTGGCGGCGCTGAAAAAGCGCAAATTGCTTTGCAGTTTGAACGCACGATGGGCCGCGCCCCGATCGATGCCGAACTTGATGCCAGCATTGAGCGGTTTGTTCGCGAGGAAGTGCTGTACCGGGAGGCTTTGCGGCTGGGATTGGATCAGGATGACACCGTTGTCCGACGGCGGCTGGTGACCAAGATGGACCTGTCCGCCAGCGCAGCCGCCGAAGCGGCGGAACCCGACGATGCAACGTTGAAGGCGTTCTACGAAGCCAATAAAGCGCGATATGCGGCGGCTGGAAAGGTGAGTTTCGACCAGCTCTATTTTACG
Source organism: uncultured Porphyrobacter sp. (assembly GCA_964580445.1). Taxonomy (GTDB): domain Bacteria; phylum Pseudomonadota; class Alphaproteobacteria; order Sphingomonadales; family Sphingomonadaceae; genus Erythrobacter. The sequence goes on along the minus strand of CAZOLE010000315.1, from coordinate 649 downwards.
AGCGAAGACGAAGCGAAGGCAGCGCTTGCGAACATAAGCGCGCAAGAGGATTGGAAAGGAGCGGGTCAAAAGATCAGCCTTCCAGCATCGCTCAATGCCGCTTCGAAGCGCGAGGTCAAAACACGCTTTGGCGGGGGATTTGCCGAGACGCTTTCACAACTCAAATCTGGTGCAGAATGGCAAGGGCCAGTGCAGTCGGGTTTTGGCTGGCATTTGGTGCGGTTGCAGGGTCGAGAGGCGGGTGATGCGCCAGCTTTTGAGCAAGCCCGCAAGCGGGTCGAAAATGATTGGCGAAGCGAACAGATCTCGACGCGCAAAGCGCGCGCTTTCGAAATTCTGCGTGAGGAATACCGGGTCGAGATCGAGCAATGATCCGGCTGATCGCGGCATGGATCTTGTTGTGGGGCGCCTTGTTTGGCAGCCCGCTTGCCGCCGATGAAATTCGCCCCTCCGTTGTTGAGTTAACCGAGCGCGAGGCGGGCGAATGGGCGTTGGAGTGGAAGCTCCCAGTGGCGGCTTCGCGTTCTGGTGAAACCGTTCAGCTGCCAAGCCCTGTGATCCCTGAAAATTGCACGATGCAGCGTGAACCTGTCCAACGCGCCGCACCCAGCGCTCTGCTCGGAAGTGCGCGCCTAACCTGTGAGGGATC
>CAZOLE010000314.1:0-2410 GCA_964580445.1 uncultured Porphyrobacter sp. | reverse complement strand
GGTCGATGCTGCGCGGATTGTCACCAAACACACTGTCCGCGAAGGCATGACCCTCGCGGATAGCTACCGGCGTAAGCTGAACGCGATTGGTCACATCGCCCACGGCATAGATGCTCTCGCATTGGGTTTTGGAGAACTCGTCGACGGGAATTTCGCCTTTGGGACCAAGGGTTATGCCCGCGTGTTCAAGACCCAGCCCCTCGACATTCGGCTTGCGCCCGGTCGCAACCAGAACTTGGTCTACTTCCTTGGTGACACCATTGGTTAGCGTTACTTTGAGTGAGCCATCCGCTTGTTTTTCGACGGTCTCAATCTGCGCGCTAAGCTGTAAGTCCATGCCGCGCGCTTCCATGATTGGGGGGAGGCGCTCGACTATATCCTGTTCGTAGGTCCGCAGAATTGTCTCTGAGCGATTGACCAAGGTAACATCGCTGCCCAGCGCGTTGAAAACGCCAGCGAACTCGACCGCGATGTACCCCCCGCCCATGACCATCAGACGCTTTGGAAAGTCCTCAAGATAGAATATTTCGTTCGACGTGATGCAGTGTTCTTTACCGGCAAAATCAGGAACGAGCGGCCACGCTCCGGTAGCGACAAGGATATGCTTCGCGGTGATCTCACGACCCGAAGCCAACTGCACCGAATTGGGCCCGGTGATGGTGACTCGTTCTGAAATCGCCTCAACACCGGCATTGCCCAATGTGTTGCCATATAGCCCTTCGAGCCGATCCACATCGGAATTCACAAAGTCACGCAGGCGATCCCAATCGAACGTGGTTTCGCCAAGGGTCCAGCCCAAATTGGTGGCATGGTGCAATTCTTCCGCGAACATCGACGCGTAGACGAGCATTTTCTTTGGCACACAGCCACGAATGACGCAGGTGCCGCCGAACCGATGCTCTTCAGCAATCGCTACCTTGGCACCATGGCTTGCAGCAATCCGGCTCGCTCGGACACCGCCAGAGCCTGCTCCTATGGTGAACAGGTCATAGTCATATTGCGGGTCAGGCATGAGCGTCTTCCTTTTGGGTTTCGCGCGATATGCCGATGTTAAGCGGCCTTGCCAACTCAGCAATGACTTCGCGTTCCCTAAAAGATGCTATTTACCCTTTGGCTCTGCGGGGACGGAAAGGCCGTTTGCCCTTGGGCACGGGTTTGTTGGGACGCCGCTGTCCCTGACTTTGGCCTTGGCCAGAACCTTCGCTGCGCCCTTCGCTTCGGCCTTCTCCGCGACCATCACCGCGTCCGGCACCTTGTGGCCTGCCTTTGCGCGCATTGTGCTTGGGCCGTGGTTTACGCTTGGGGGCATCCTGCGCATCGCCACCGCGTGCGCCGCCTGTTGGCTTTGGCCTGATCTTCTTATTTGAAACCCGCGTTTGACCTTTAGGCGGCGGCTTGGTTGGGCCGACACCTTCGACCACGGCGCGGAAGTTCTCCGGCAACGGCAATCGGTCCAGTTCAACCTTCGCTACTCTACGAATGTCCTTGAGATAAGCGCGCTCATCCTCGGCGCAAAAGGCAATCGCAATCCCATCGCGCCCGGCCCGCGCAGTGCGTCCGATCCGGTGGACATATTGCTCGGGCACATTGGGCAGATCATAGTTGATGACGTGGCTCACGCCGGGAATGTCGATCCCGCGCGCGGCAACGTCGGTCGCGACAAGGATCGGGCATGCGGCGCGGCGAAACTCATCCAGAGCGCGTTGCCGCTGACCCTGCGATTTGTTGCCGTGGATCGCATTGGCTTGAATCCCGCGTTGGCCCAGCTTTTTGACCACACGGTCCGCACCATGCTTGGTCCGCGTAAAGATCAGCACCCGCTCCAATTCGCCGGGCACCGAATGATTGCCCGCCAGAATTAGTTCGAGCAGCGATTGCTTTTCATTGCCTTGGACCATGAACAAGAATTGTTCGATCCGCTCCGCCGTTGTGCTTTCCGGCGTGACCGAAACCTGCACCGGATTGTTGCAGAAGCCGGAGACCAGCTCCTTAATCGCCTTGGGCATCGTCGCGGAGAAAAACAGCGTCTGGCGCTCTTTAGGCACCAATTGGTTGATCTTACGCAGTGCGTGGATGAAGCCGAGATCGAGCATCTGATCCGCTTCATCGAGCACCAGCACTTCGACACCGGAGAGGTTGAACGCTTTTTGGTCGATCAAGTCGAGCAAACGGCCCGGTGTCGCGATCAGAATATCGGTGCCGCGATGCAGCTTGTTTCGGTCTTTATTGACCGACGTGCCGCCGACAATCACTTGCACTTTCAGGCCGGCGAGCGCGCCATATTCCTTCGCACTGTTGGAAATTTGCACCGCCAATTCGCGCGTCGGCGCCAACACCAACATGCGACAGCTTTTGAACGGAATGCGGTTATCGGCCTCGCGCAGGCGATCAATGCTGGGCAGCATAAATG
>CAZOLE010000313.1:0-2418 GCA_964580445.1 uncultured Porphyrobacter sp. | reverse complement strand
GCAACGAGATCCGATAGGATCGCGGCATTTCGCACGCGCGCGCGCAAACGCTGAAAAACGTCTGGTAGAATTCGGTGCTTTGGCCCGCTAGGCCGCTCCGCCTTCGTCACATCACTCACGCAGGTTATCCCCTTCGTGCCTTGTTTCGCACAGAAAGGCGCTCTGTAAAACTAAGTGATGGGGAAGGAAGCCCTTTTGTTTTCCGCACCCCCTTGCCAAGCACACACACTCGCACAATAGCCGCGCTAAATTCTCATCTCCGCCAAGGAAACTCTTAATGGTCCCTCGTTACGCCCGCCCCGAAATGTCCGCCCTGTGGGAGCCGGAAGCGAAGTTTCGCATCTGGTTTGAGATTGAAGCTCATGCGACTCAGAAGCTTGGTGAGTTGGGCGTCGTTCCGACATCGGCTGGCAAAGCCTTGTGGGACTGGTGGGCAACTGATCCCAAAATTGATGTCGAAGCGATTGACGCCATTGAAGCAGTGACCAAGCATGACGTGATCGCATTTCTGACTTGGGTGGCTGAGCAAGTCGGCGACGAAGCGCGGTTTATGCACCAAGGCATGACTTCCAGCGATGTGCTTGACACGACACTCTCGGTACAACTTGCACGCGCTTCTGACATCTTGCTTGCTGACCTCGATGACTTACTCGCCGCGATCAAGGCACGCGCAGAAGAGCACAAATACACCCCAACAATCGGTCGCAGCCACGGTATCCACGCCGAGCCGGTGACCTTCGGATTGAAGCTTGCTCAAGCCTATGCCGAGTTTGACCGCTGCCGAGATCGTCTGGTCGCAGCGCGCGCTGAAATCGCAACCTGCGCTGTGTCTGGCGCAGTGGGAACCTTCGCGAATATTGACCCTGAGGTCGAGGCATACGTTGCTAAACAGCTTGGCCTGTCCCTTGAGCCGGTCAGCACTCAGGTTATCCCGCGTGATCGCCATGCGATGTATTTCGCAACCTTGGCAGTCATCGCCGGATCGATTGAGCGGCTTGCGGTGGAAATCCGACATTTGCAGCGCACCGAAGTGCTCGAAGCCGAAGAATACTTCTCACCGGGTCAAAAGGGCTCCTCGGCGATGCCACACAAACGCAACCCGATCCTGACCGAGAACCTGACTGGTCAAGCGCGCATGATCCGCAGCTACGCAATGCCCGCGCTTGAGAATGTCGCGCTTTGGCATGAACGCGATATCTCACACTCATCGGTCGAGCGATTCATCGGCCCAGATGCGACTATAACTCTCGATTTCTCGCTCGCGCGGCTAACTGGCGTCGTCGAAAAATTGCTGATTTACCCAGAGCGCATGCTAGCGAACTTGGACTCGATGGGCGGTCTCGTCCACTCACAGCGCGTCCTGCTTGCTCTTACCCAAGCCGGGGTTAGCCGCGAAGACGCCTATCGCTTAGTTCAACGCAACGCGATGAAAGTATGGGAATCTTCCGGCTCGCTGTCGCTGCTAGACCTACTCAAGGCCGATGACGAAGTGACCGCTGCACTGAGCGAGGAAGTGCTCGAAGAGAAGTTCGATCTGGGCTATCACTTCAAGCACGTGGATACGATTTTTGATCGGGTGTTTGGTTAGGCTTACGCCGCCGCGCTAGACTCAGGCGTCAAAAAGCCTAAGTTTTGTTGCCAACGAAAGAGCGAGAAAAGGGGCGAAGCCCATGCAAATCGTGCGCACCTTAGCGCTTATCGTTTTCACCGCGTTCATAGCGATGTTCGTGATGGTCAATTATGGCGAGAAGCAGGATGTTGTCATCTGGCCGACCTCACAGGATGCTTTCGTGGTCAATTGGCCGGTTGGCGTGACGGCGCTGGTGTTCTGGCTGCTGGGTGTGGTGCCGACATGGATCTATCATCGCAGCGTAAAATGGAGCCAAGAGCGCCGGATCAGGAGCCTTGAGGCTTCCATCAAGTCAAGCGCGCTGGCTCATCGTTCGCAAGCGACTTCTTCGGCAGGCGCGGATTCAAGAGCTTCAGGCGCTGACGAAAAACTCTCCAGCTTGGACAAGGACGCAGGCGCGAACACAAGTGAGCCGGCACCATGAGCAACCCAATTTATCTCGCTCTTGATGTGCCACAAGTCGATCCAGCCAAGGCGCTGCTGGAAAAAGTCAAAGCGCATATTGGCGGGGTAAAGCTGGGTCTTGAATTTTTTTGCGCGCATGGCGGGCATGGCGTCCACGAAATCGCCCATATGGGCCTGCCGATCTTTCTAGATCTCAAATTTCACGACATTCCCAACACCGTCGCCGCAGCAATGCAGGCGGTGCATGTCTACGAACCTGCAATCGTAACCGTCCATGCCAGCGGCGGGCGCGCGATGATGGAAGACGCCAAGGCTGCTGCTGCCGAAGGGTGCAAAGTTGTCGGCGTCACCACGCTCACTAGCATGGATTCAAGCGACCTCAC
>CAZOLE010000312.1:0-2428 GCA_964580445.1 uncultured Porphyrobacter sp. | reverse complement strand
GCAGCGGGCGGATCAGGCCGGATATGGCGAGAGTGGGCTTGGGCGTGGTCAATACACTTCCTTTCCGTCGATGCTGACATCACACATCGATCCTTCGCACCAGAATATCACGCACTCAGGGATCAATTCAAAATAGCTGCTGTCGGGTTTTCCTTCTAACGGCTCAACCGAAAACTCGATCTTCGCGCCCGTCTTCAGCTCAAAATCCGTTGCCCATGGCTCCAGAAATAAAATCACTGTCGATCTGACCCGTTCTTGTAGCGATGAACAACTCTTGTCATGACTCTATTCCCAAATTCGTCATTGCGAGGCGACGCAGTCGCCATGGCAATCCAGAACCGTTACGCGCTTTGCTCTGGATTGCTTCGCTACGCTCGCAATGACGAGTTAGGCAAGCTTCCACTCCCAGCCGAGTCGATCGCCGTCCATCACATCAACGCCTTTGGCGGCGAGTTCATCGCGAATTGCGTCCGAGGCTGCAAAGTCTTTTTCCGCACGCGCAGCTTTGCGACGGGCAAGCGCGTCTTCGATTTCCGCTTCGTCGATTTCGGCGGACTTGGGACGAATGCGCAAGGCTTCGCGGGTGAGATCGAACAGGCCCAGGCCGAGCACGCTATCCATATGCTCCACCACGGCCCGCTTGATCCCGGCATCAACCTTCTTCGTTGCCAGCACATCTTCCAAAGCGGTTAGCGCAATCGCGGTGTTGAGATCGTCGCTAATCGCAGCGTCGAACTTCTCCAACGCTGGCGCGAATTTGGGATGCTCCGCTTCGGGTTGCGGCTCAGCATCAGCCAATCGCTCGGCCTGCATCACCATCCGCTTAAGCCGGGTGAGCGCGGCCTCTAGCCCGTCCCAGCTGAACTCCAGCTCTGAACGGTAATGCGCTTGCAGGCACATCATACGATAGGAGAGCGGGTGATAGCCTTTGTCGAGCAGCAATTGCAGCCGCAAGAATTCGCCGGAAGACTTCGACATCTTGCCCGAACGCTCAACCAAGAAGTTGTTATGCATCCAGATATTCGCGCCGGAATTCTTGGCGTCTGACAACCCACCACAGTCGCAAAACGCTTGGTTCTGTGCGATCTCGTTAGGGTGGTGGATTTCGCGGTGGTCGATACCGCCGGTGTGAATGTCGAAAGGAAAACCGAGCAATTTCTCGCCCATGACCGAACATTCCAAATGCCAGCCGGGCGCGCCTTTGCCCCATGGGCTGTCCCACTCCATTTGCCGGGATTCGCCGTCTGGTGTCTTGCGCCAAATCGCGAAATCAGCCGCATTGCGTTTTCCCTCGACCGTCTCGATCCGGCCTCTGGTCTCTTCGGCGCCTTCCTCGGTCACAGCGCGCGCAAGCCGTCCATAATCTGCAACGGTGGTCGTATCGAAATACAGCCCTGTTTCGCATTCATAGCAGTGCTTGTCTGCCATGTTCACGCCCCAGGCGATCATCTCTTCGACATATTCGGTGGCGCGCGGATGCTGCTTTTTCTGGACGTTCAAGCGGCCCAAATCACGCTCAAAATCTTCCTGATAGAACTTGGCGATATCCCATGCCGACTTGCCTTGGCTTGCCGCCATCTTCTCCATCTTATCTTCGCCTTCATCGGCGTCCGAGGTCAGATGGCCAACATCGGTGATGTTGATCACATGGGTGAGCTTAAGGCCCTTGTGTTGCAACGTGCGGCCTAGCGTATCGGCAAAGACATAGGCGCGCATATTGCCGATATGCTGGTAATTGTAGACCGTCGGCCCGCAGGTATAGACGCGCGCTTCGCCTTCATGGATCGGCTGGAACGGCTCGATTTCGCGCGTGAGCGAGTTGAAGAGTTTTAGGTCTGTCATTGTGGGTGAGCCTTTGCCGAGGGTTTCCCCCCCCGTCAATTACATCGTCATTGCGAGCCGCAGGCGAAGCAATCCATCACCTGAGGTTCCAAAAACACAAAAAGGTCGGATGATGGATTGCCGCGGGGCTGCGCCCCTCGCAATGACGAACTACCAACCCAAGAACTTCACCTGATCGTCCAGCGGCACGCGCTCGCGTTCAAAATTGTTGAGCGGCGCATCTTGGTCGCGATAACCAATCGCCATGCCACAAAACAGCATATAGCGTTCGTGATCCAGCCCCAGATGATCGCGGATAACATTGGCATAGAGAGCCATATATTCCTGAAAACAGCAATCGAGACCTTCTTCGCGCAGCAGCAGCGCGACCGTTTGCAGCCACATGCCGGTGTCCGACCACTGCGCTTCTTTCATCAGGCGCGGGAAATAGACGAACAATACGGCTGGTGCGTCAAAGCTGGTGGCGTTGCGCATCATCGCTTTCATTCGCGCTTCGCCATCATCACGCGCGATGTTCATCGAACCGAACATACCTTTGGAAACGGCATTGAGCCGCTGCTTATATGCGTTCTCTGCACCCGGCGCA
>CAZOLE010000311.1:0-2465 GCA_964580445.1 uncultured Porphyrobacter sp. | reverse complement strand
CACCGGCACTGTTGGCGATGACGCCATCGAAGGCGCGATCCAGTCGATCACAAGCCTCGGTGGTTTGACCCCACGCGCGATCCGCGAACATCTCGGCCTGAACAAGCCGATCTATCGCAAGAGCGCGGCCTATGGCCACTTTGGACGTAAGGCCGAAGGCGATTTCTTCCCGTGGGAGCGCACCGATTTGATCGATGCTCTGAAGGCAGCGCTTTCCTGATCTGCTAAGGCGTCTGTTATGACGGCGCCTGTTCACGACCAGTCAGACACCCGGATCACCCAGCTCGACGCGCTGCGTGGGTTGGCGGTGATCGGCATCCTATGGATGAACGTCTATGTCTATGCGCTTCCCGCGCAAGGTTATTACAATCCATTAGCCTGGTCGGGCAGTGGCAGGGGTGATCCTGCTCCATTTGACCGATTGGTGTGGACCGCGAGCTTCGTCTTTATCGAAGATAAGTTTCGAACCCTCTTTGCAATGCTGTTTGGCGCGGGGTGCGTCATATTGCTGGAGAAAGGTGGTGAGCAGGTGTGGCGCGCGCATTTTGCGCGAATGTTTGTCTTGTTTGTCATCGGGCTGGCCCATGCGACCCTGTTTGCGAACAATGACATTTTGCGCGCCTATGCGATGACGGGATGTGCGCTGCCGTTTATCGCGCACCTTTCACCCAAAGCCTTGGTTGCTATCGCGGTTGGCCTGATCGCAGTGCATGTCGGCGGCGGGATCATCGCCTTTGGCAGCGGTTTGGGTGCATATTGGGACGGGCGGTTGAACAATGATTTGGTCATGCGCGCGCAATACAATTTTGGCGCGGACCCGGCGGCGGTTCAATTGGCGTTGGATCGCGGGCGCGAGGCCTTTGGCGAAAGGGTTGCGCGCAGGATCGCTGGCCTGCCCGAACAGCTTACGAATATCTCGGCGTCGGTGCCGCTCAACTTGGCCGGTATGGCGCTGGGCATTGCACTTTGGAAAGACCGGATGTTGGCGGCGGAATGGCGCACCTTCCGGTTGCAGCGGCTGGCGGCGGTCTGCGCTATAGTGGCGATCCCGGTGCTGTTCTTGCTGGCAGGTTGGGTGTCGGATGAGGGGTTTGCTGGAATTATCGCTGGCCCCACATCGCTCATCTGGTCGGCCCCTTTCGATACGATCCTAGGCGTTGCCTATGCGGCGCTAGCAATGGCGCTGTTCACCAAGGGCGGGGCGATTTCTCGCTGGCTTGCAAGCGTGGGTCGGCTGTCGCTGACCAATTACTTGCTGTCGAGCGTGGTGCTGGCGGCGCTTTTCGCGAGTTGGGGTTTGGCGTTGTTTGGGACGGTCAGCCGGGTCGAGGCCTTTGCGCTTAGCTTCGTGCCGATTGCTTTGATGCTGATCTGGTCGCCGCTCTGGACAAGACATTTGGGGCAAGGGCCGTTTGAACGGCTCTGGCGTGGAGCAGCTCGCCTCTTATCCTGACGCGGCTTGGCGAGCGCTTCAACAGGGGGAAGAAGCGCTCGCCTGCCGTGAGCCGGAACTGGCTCAGGCTTCGTTAGAGTCCGCGCGCGCAGCCCATTGTTCTTCGCGGAACCAGCTGCCGACTTTGCGGCCAAACTTGGCAATCGCGTTCATGTTGAAGAAGTGCATGAGGCCGAGCGCCACAACAACGATTCCGATTTTGCTAGATAGGAACCGGATCATATCCGCGGCAGTTTCTGGCGGAGAGCCATAGCGCAAGGTGAGCAGGATCCAGCCGAGATTGACGAGATAGAACCCGACCACCAGCAGATGATTGGTTGAAGTCGCGAGTGTCCGATCATGGCCAAAGCACTCAACGAGGAACACCAACCCGTTCTTGGACAGAGTCTGCGCGACCCAAATGGTCAGTCCGATGCTGATGACTAGGTAGGCGATATAGGCGTAGATTACGTACATCTTGAGTTCCTTTCTTTCTTTAGATTTTGCGACGGATTAGTTCGACGCAGCCATTGTGCATGCTCCTGTTCAGTGGGTGAGATCGTGAATGGGGTTGTCGCGTTTGTCGGGAATGTGACGTTGCAATTGCTGCTTACGTTCGCGGCCCCGGCGCTCGCGCCAGCTTCCCCAACGCCATGCGCTGGCGAGGCCGGCGAATGCGGCGGAGAGTGGCATTAAGAGTGCGTCGGGGAAGGGTAACCGGTGTATTTCTAAGGGTATTGCAAAAACTAGAAATCCCGTGATCAAACCGAGCGTCGCATAGAGGAGTGCATATTCTTTATCGATCGCGCGCAATACGAACGTCGTCGGCAAGCCGATGACGATCAACCCAGCCAGATTGAATAGGCCGACGAAGAAGCCGAGAAAAACAATGGCGTCAACAATGTTACTGGGCAAGGCTCCGCCATCAGCGAAGGCGTGGGTCCCAGCAATCAGCGACACAGAACCTGCGACCGTTCCCCAACCAAGCGCGGCGAATATATGGAAATAGCCTGCTAATCCTGAAGCTTCTGAG
>CAZOLE010000310.1:0-2472 GCA_964580445.1 uncultured Porphyrobacter sp. | reverse complement strand
TTCCAGATCAGTTGGCAGCGACTTCGCGGCCAGAGCGGCTTGGCGTTCCAGCAATTTGCTCAACTCGCGCACGCGCTTGAGCGCGGGCGTCGGCAAGGCAGGCGCGGTCGATGGTTTTGCCGCCATAGCTGAAGTTCGACGCGCTTTCGATTTCGCAAGCCTTGCGCAGTTTGGTTTCGATCCGCGCGTCTAGGATCTTGCGGCCTTCGCTGGTCGAGAGGTCCAGATCAGCGGTCGAAATTCTTACAGTAACGGCTTCATGCGTCGCATCGGCTTGAGCAGATGCTGGTGTGGCGATGGCTGCGATGGCGAGGAGAGGGAGAGTAAAGCGCATAGATCTGGTCCTTAGTGTTAGGATGGGATGAGCTGTTGGTTCAGCCTTCTGGTTCGAACTACCATTATGCTGCGCTGCACCAAGAGATTGTGCAATTGCGAAGAATGCAATTCTCTCGCTGAAAATTTCAATCAGAAAAGCATACGTATTCCGGGAACCTTTTCGCGTGCAGTCGCAGCTTCTGGCGATAGTTTGCATGCCCTTGCTGGACAGCGCGGCTTAGGCTCGCTTAACAGCCCCCATGGACCCAAAGCATCTTCCCGATTCCATCCTGATCGTCGATTTCGGCAGCCAAGTGACGCAATTGATCGCGCGTCGAGTGCGCGAAGCGGGCGTCTATTCCGAGATCGCGCCCTTCACTCTCGCGGAGGAGGCTTTCAGAAGGATGCGGCCCAAGGGTATCATCCTGTCTGGTTCACCGGCCAGCGTCCCAGAAGACGGCTCACCACGGTGCCCACAGAGCTTTTTCGAAGCCGGCGTGCCGATCCTTGGCATTTGCTATGGCCAGCAAGTGATGTCGCACCAATTGGGCGGCGAAGTTCGGCCCGGCCATGAAACAGGTGAAGGCGGCGAGTTTGGCCGCGCCTATCTGACCGTGACAAAGCAATGCGCGCTGTTCGATGGCCTTTGGCAAGAAGGTGAGCGCCACCAAGTTTGGATGAGCCACGGGGACAAAGTCACCGAGTTCGCGCCGGGCTTTGAGATTGTTGCCACTTCGGAAGGTGCCCCTTTCGCCGTTATCGCAGATGAGGAACGCAAGTTTTACGGAACTCAGTTCCACCCAGAGGTCGTTCACACACCTGACGGCGGCAAGCTGCTGGCCAACTTTGTGCGCCATGTTTGCGGGCTAACCGGCGATTGGACGATGGCGGAGTTCCGCAAGACCAAGATCGAGGAAATCCGTGCACAGGTCGGGTCCGGCCGGGTGATTTGCGGGCTTTCGGGCGGCGTTGATTCTGCGGTCGCAGCGGTCCTCATCCACGAAGCCATCGGCGACCAGCTTACCTGCGTTTATGTTGATCACGGATTGATGCGCCTTAACGAGACGGAGCAAGTCGTCTCCCTGTTCCGCGACCATTACAACATCCCACTGATCGCCGTTGATGCCGAGGAGACATTCCTAAACGGTCTCGCCGGGGTCACCGACCCTGAGAAGAAGCGCAAATTTATCGGCGGGGCGGTTATCGATCTGTTCGAAGCCGAAGCCAAAGGTGTGGGCGGCGCTGACTTCCTCGCGCAAGGCACCCTTTACCCTGATGTCATCGAAAGTGTCAGCTTCACCGGCGGGCCGAGCGTCACGATCAAGAGCCACCACAATGTGGGCGGTCTGCCAGAGCGGATGAACATGCAACTGGTCGAGCCATTGCGTGAACTTTTCAAAGATGAAGTGCGAGAGCTGGGCCGTGAACTTGGACTGCCCGAGGCGTTTGTTGGGAGGCATCCATTCCCCGGACCGGGCCTTGCGATCCGCATTCCGGGCGAAGTGACAAAAGAACGCTGCGACATTTTGCGCAAAGCCGACGCGATCTATCTTGAAGAAATCCGCAATGCCGGGCTCTACGATGCAATCTGGCAGGCTTTTGCCGTGCTTCTCCCGGTCAAAACCGTAGGCGTGATGGGTGATAGTCGCACCTATGACAGCGTTTGCGGCCTGCGCGCAGTGACCTCCACCGATGGCATGACCGCTGACGTCTACCCCTTCGACGCTGCTTTCCTGACCCGCACCGCAACCCGGATTGTGAACGAGGTCCAAGGTATCAACCGTGTCGTCTATGACTATACGTCGAAACCACCCGGCACGATTGAGTGGGAGTAATGCTCCTTCATTCTCTCAGGTGTGAGATTAAATGAAAGCTGCTAGCCCTCCCGAAAAGAGGAGATAGCAGCAATGACTACACGCACAGGTGGATGCCAATGCGGTGCAGTTCGCATTGAAGTGAGCGGCGAACCGATGATGCAGGCTTTGTGTCATTGCCGCCAATGCCAGAAAAATTGCGGCGGTAATGCCGCAGCCATCGTGATGGTCCCCACACCAGCGCTCAATTTCCTGCAGGGCGAATTGAGATATTACGGCACGCAATCCGACAGCGGCAACGTCATATCGCGTGGCTTCTGCTCAGAATGCGGGACACCGATGT
>CAZOLE010000309.1:0-2473 GCA_964580445.1 uncultured Porphyrobacter sp. | reverse complement strand
GTTCTGGATACGCTGCGCACCCTGTTTGCAGGGGTGATGGTCGGTTTGATGGCGCTCAGCACTAACCAAAACACCGCTGGTTTGCAGTTCCGGCCTTCGCGTGCTGTGACTTTCCAAACGCTCTCTCTGATGGTCATTGGCACCTATTTGCTGCTGATGGTGCTGGTGACCCGGTCACTGGCATTGATTGGTGGTGACACGGCTCGGGCCAGTCAGGTTGTGTTTCTGGTGTTCGCTATCATTGCAGCGATAGCGTTGCTGCCATCAGATCGAGTGCGAGGCTGGCTGCGTGTTACGGCGACGAAACACTTGTTTCAGCATCGCTACGACTACAGAGAGGAATGGCTGCGTTTTAACAGCACGATCGGGCGTGGTTCGAGCGCTAGCCCCAGTTTTCATCAGCGGGCCGTTAAGGCCGTCGCGGACATCACCGACAGCCCCGCAGGATTGCTGCTCGTGCCAAATGAGGAAGCGCAATTGGAGCTTTCTGCGAGGTGGAATTGGCCGACTCTCGAAGTGCCTGCGGTAGCAGGCGACTACGCTTTGTCCGGAATGATCGAACAGCACAATTTGATCCTTGCTCTCGATGAGGTGCGCAAAGGGATCGACCATTTTGGTGAGAATGAGCATGTGCCTGATTGGCTGCGCTTTGCAGACGACGTTTGGGCGGTGGTTCCCTTGATCCACTTTGATCGGCTCGTTGGCGCGATAGTTCTCGCTCGCCCGCGCATTGAGCGCCGCCTCGATTGGGAGGACTTTGATCTCTTGCGCGTCGTTGGCCAGCAGTTAGCCAGCTACCTTGCTGAACAATCAGGGCAGCAAGCCCTAATGGAAGCGAGCCGTTTTGATGAATTCAATCGCCGCATGGCCTTTGTCATGCACGATATCAAAAACTTGGCGAGCCAGCTTTCACTGCTGACCAGCAATGCCGAAAAACACGCGGACAATCCTGATTTCCGTGCGGATATGTTGGTGACGCTACGCAACTCCTCGGACAAGCTGAACGCGCTTTTACAAAGGCTAGGCCGTTATGGATCGGGTCAAGCGCATGCCATTGAAACAGTTGATCTTGCGCAACTGGTTAGAGGTGTTTCAAAGCGCTTCTCCGCGGTGCATCCGGTTGAAATTCCGCATGCGGACAAGGTGTCAGGCCTGGCGGATCGGGAGAACCTCGAACAGGCGCTCATCCATCTTGTCCAAAACGCGGTCGATGCCAGCGGTGACGGCGACACCGTGTGCATCAGCGTCTCCGTGGAAGGCACTTTGGGGCGCATTGAGATCATCGATTCTGGTTGCGGCATGTCTCCCGAATTTGTGCGCAGTGGCCTGTTCAAGCCCTTTGTTTCCTCGAAACAAGATGGTTTTGGCATCGGTGCACTCGAAGCGCGCGAACTGATCAAGGCTATGGGCGGAAATCTGCTGGTGGAATCACGCGAAGGCCTTGGTTCGCGCTTCAGCATCGTTTTGCCAATTGCTGAAAATCCTCACATCACCGCCGATCCCAGCGGCATCAAACCCAATTCTCAAGAAAATGAGGCCGCCTGATGGCTGACAAGAAACCCACATTGTTGATCGTTGAAGACGATGAAGGTCTGCAAGCTCAGTTGAAATGGGCCTATGACGATTTTGAAGTTATAATCGTGGGCGACCGCGATAGCGCCATTGCCGCTTTGCGAAGCGAAGCGCCAGCGGTGGTAACTCTCGATCTCGGGCTTCCACCTGATCCGGATGGGACCAGTGAAGGCTTTGCCGTACTCGATGCGATTATGGAGCTTAAGCCTGACACCAAAGTGATCGTCGCGAGTGGTCACGGGGCGCGAGAAAGCGCGTTGCAGGCAATCGAACGCGGAGCCTACGACTTCTATCAAAAGCCGGTCGATATCGACGCGCTTGGCCTGATCGTGCGCCGCGCGTTCAATCTGCATAAGATTGAAGATGAGAACCGCCGGCTTGTTGAAAATGCCAGCGAAGACAAGATTGTTTTGGGCCGTCTGATCACGGGTGCGCCAGAAATGGTGAAAGTTGCTCGCACCATTGAACGCGTCGCTGGGACAAGCGTTTCAGTCATGTTGCTCGGAGCGAGCGGGACCGGCAAAGAGCTGCTCGCGCAGGGCTTGCACGATGCAAGCAACGTCTCGAGCGGCCCTTTCATCGCTATCAATTGTGCTGCGATCCCCGAGAACTTGCTAGAAAGCGAATTGTTCGGTCACGAAAAAGGCGCATTTACTGGCGCGGTCAAGACTACTGAGGGTAAGATTGAAAGCGCCAATGGCGGCACTTTGTTCTTGGACGAGGTCGGAGACATTCCGCTGCCATTGCAAGTCAAACTGCTGCGTTTCCTTCAAGAGCGCACGATTGAACGGATCGGCGGGCGTAAACCAATCTCTGTTGATACACGGATCGTGTGCGCCACGCACCAGGATCTGGAATCCATGATTGGTAAGGGCACATTCCGCGAAGACCTTTTCTATCG
>CAZOLE010000308.1:0-2516 GCA_964580445.1 uncultured Porphyrobacter sp. | reverse complement strand
CCTCTTGGAAGGCCCAAACGTGCGGCACCCAACGCAATTGCACCGGAGCTAACAATGATGACTTCACCGCCCTTCGCGCGCAGATCGCGCAGATCGAGCGCCAAAGCATCAAGCCACCCGCGCGCAGGTTTACCCTGTTCCACCAACAATGCGCTGCCGATCTTGATGACCAGCCGCTTGCATTGCGAAGGCTCGAGCATCGACTTTAGATCGGCGACCATTCCCCGCTTCCCTCGTTGTCGTCTTCGACTTCACTGGCCTTGGTTTCGGTTGAGGTTCGGTCGGGCAGATAGCTCAGCACCGCATCCATCAATGCGTCGATTCCTGCGCCGGTTGCGCCTGACACCGCAAAGACTTTATCGGCTCCCGCGGCGATCAATTCTTGGGTGAAAGCCTCGCCAAGTTCTTGGTCTGCGAGATCAAGCTTGTTGAGCGCCACCAACCTCGGTTTGTCTTCCAGCCCGGCACCGTAGGCCACCAATTCATCTTCGACGATCCGCATGGCTTCGACCGGATCATCCCCGGCAATGTCGATCAAATGGACCAGAACACGGCAGCGCTCAATGTGACCAAGAAACCGGTCGCCAATCCCTGCGCCATCCGCCGCGCCTTCGATCAGGCCGGGAATATCCGCGAGCACAAATTCACGCGCTCTATGCCGGACCACACCAAGCTTTGGAACAAGCGTTGTAAAGGCATAGTCGCCGACTTTGGCATTGGCGTTGGAAACCGCGTTGATAAAAGTCGATTTGCCGGCGTTGGGCAAGCCCAGCAAGCCAACATCAGCGAGCAGTTTAAGCCGCAGCCAAACCCACATTTCCTCGCTGGGTTCGCCCGGCTGATGCTGACGCGGAGCGCGGTTCGTAGAGCTTTTGTAAGAGGCATTGCCGCGTCCGCCTTGCCCGCCTTCGAGAAAGACGACGCGCTGTCCCAACTCGGTGAAATCGGCGAGCACTTCTTCTTTGTCTTCTGAAAGCACCTGCGTGCCCACAGGCACTTCGATCACCAGATCAGGCGCACCGGCACCGGTGCGGTCTCTACCCTGACCATGCTCACCGCGCTTAGCTTTGAAATGCTGCGAGTAACGAAAGTCGATTAGCGTGTTGAGGCCCTGCACAGCTTCGAAGATAATGTCCCCGCCTTTGCCGCCTTTACCTCCGTCTGGACCGCCATACTCGATATACTTCTCGCGCCGGAACGAGACCGCTCCCGGTCCGCCCGCTCCCGATTTAATATAGACTTTGGCTTGGTCGAGGAAATGCATGAGGCTCCCCCTATGCACTTCCTCGCCGAATTGCGAGTGTTCTTGTCTTTTTGCGCACCCCATCCGGGGCGCGGTATCCTCGCTCATGCGGCCTAAAGGTCGCGCCGCTGCGGGCGCGCAGTCGCGCTTGCGGTCGCTGCGCGCTTGATTGGGCTAGAACTCTGCTCTTATGCCCGCAACGGCGTTGAGGCCCGGCGAAACGAAGCTGAAGACCTGTTCGTAGCGTTCATCCAGCAGGTTTTCGACCCGGCCAAACAGCGTCACACCTTTGGTGACCTCGGCCCCGACATTGAAGTTGACCAAGGTGAAATCGTCCAAGACAACACCCGCAAAGCTGCCAAAATCAGTATCCAGCATTTCGCCATTGTGCCGAACAACCAAGGTCGCAGACGCAGCATCATTCGGGAGAGCCCAAGTAAGAGCCGCACTCGCAATGCTCTCTGGTCGACGCACTTCGGTGGTCCCGTTCTCTTCGGCGTCCAGATATGTGTACGCCGCGTTGAAGCTCCACTGCTCACCGAACTGCGCCGCAAATGCGAGTTCCACGCCCTGTTGTGTGCTCACCGTGTCGCGGTTTGCTGGCGTCGCCGTGAATGTCGGTGCGGGACCAAAGATCGTGAATATCTCATTGTCTAACTCGGCGTTGAAATAGGTTACCGAGACAACAGCATCGCCATCAAAAAAGCGTTGATCAACGCCGATTTCCCAACTGGTTGATTTCTCGGGTTCCAGGTCGGGATTGCCCACAAACACGCCATCAAAAAACCCGAACAATTCGGAAAAGGTCGGATTCTTTACCCCAGTCCCAACCGCTGCACGCAATCGAGTGGTGTCGGTCAGTTCGTATCCAGCGCCAACGCGGAACGTGGTCGTATCTTGAAACCGGTCATTGAAGTCCTGACGCAGCGCTGCCGAAAAATCGACGCGCTCGCCAGCAAAGCGATACTCGCCAACCAATCCGACATGCTCGGTCTCGCGGCGATCATCAAAAGTCGCGATATTGTTGAAACCTTCGAGCTCATAATCGGCGGCGAAGGTGAGATTGTGTTGTCGCCCGGGAAACTCATACGCCGATACATAGGATGCTTTGAAGCGGTCGCTGGCCGTGTTGCTGGTAAGGCCAAACGGAGCGAAAGTGTTGCGTTTAATGTCGGCAATCTGTGCAGAAAGATCATGCGTCCAAGCACCATCGGCAGCGGACAGTTCCGCGCCCACTAAGGCATAGAATGCCTGACTTTCAAAGCCTACGCCC
>CAZOLE010000307.1:0-2535 GCA_964580445.1 uncultured Porphyrobacter sp. | reverse complement strand
CCTGCAAACGCTGCATCGCTTCGGTGTGCGTGCCGCCAAGCGGAGCGCCCGCAGCCAATTCCTCACCATTTTCATCGGTGCTGCGCTTAAAGAGCCTGCGTCCTGCCATCGGGATAGCCTAGCGGCTCATTCAGTCCGACGCCAGCCAATCGAAAACAGGCAGCTTTTTCGATGCAAGCCATTCGGCGTTGAAGAGCGTGGAGAGATAGCGAAATCCAGTGTCGCACAGGATCGTTGCAACCTGCGGATTGTCGCGCCCTTCGCTGACCAATTGCTTGCCCAGTGCGATAGCGCCCGCAACGTTGATCCCGCTCGATAGGCCCAGACAAAGACCTTCTTCGCGCAGGAGCCGCTCGACCCAAAGCAAGCCTTCTTCGTCCGAAACGCGGAACTGCGTATCGATTGGCGCACCTTCGAGATTCGCGGTAATGCGCCCCTGCCCGATCCCTTCGGCGACAGATGATCCTTCGCCTTTCAATTCGCCATGCGCGTAATAATTGTAGAGCGCGGCGCCATGCGGATCAGTCAACGCAATTCGGATGTCGGGGTTCTTTTCTTTCAGCCCCATGCCAACGCCCGCAATCGTGCCGCCTGTCCCCGCTGCGCAGGTAAAGCCGTCGATCTTCCCGCCCGTCTGCTCCCACAGCTCAAGCGCGGTGGTTTCGATATGCGCCCGGCGGTTGGCGGTGTTGTCAAACTGTCCGGCCCAAATCGCGCCTTCCGTCTCGTCGGCCATGCGGCGCGAAACATGCTGGAAGTGGCACGGATCGGCATATTTGGTTGGCGGGACAAGTACCAACTGCGCACCCAACGCGCGCAAAGTGTCCATTTTCTCTTTGGATTGGTTGTCAGGCATGACGATAATCGTCTTATAGCCAAGCGCATTGGCGACCAGCGCAATCCCAATCCCAGTATTGCCGGCAGTGCCTTCGATAACGGTGCCACCAGCTTTCAACTCACCGCGCGCCTCTGCGTCGCGGATCATAAAAAGCGCCGCGCGATCTTTTACGCTGGAGCCTGGATTGGCAAATTCACACTTGCCCCAGACATCGCATCCAGCTGCATCGCTAGGACCGGAAAGCCGGACAAGCGGCGTGTTACCAATAAGGGCGAGCGTGTCGCCAATGGGTTGAGTGATATTCATAAGCAGAGAGTTAAGCGTTCAAGCCCATTCCCGCAAACAACATCAATCTTCAGGTGCAATAGTTACCTTTAGCCCATCCAGTTCCGCAGTGAACGGAATCTGGCATGAAAGCCGCGAGTTGTCTTTGCGGTGGTCCGAAGACTCCAGCAAATCATCTTCATCTTCGCTAACTTCCGGAAGCTTGGCATTTCCTGCGTCATCGACAAAGATATGGCACGTCGCGCAAGAGCAACATCCACCACACAGTGCCAGCAATTCATCAAAGCCGTTGTCGCGAACGGCTTCCATGACCGTTAGACCTTCTTCGACTTCGATTTCACTCGTTTCACCTTCACGATTGGTGACGACCAGCTTTGGCATGGGCTTCTCAGTCCTTCTCAAACAGATTGAGCGCAAGGTTGCGCGCTTGGAAATAATCGAGGCTCAGCTAGGAGTTTCCTTTGCCGAGCGCAACCTAGAGGAATAAACAGTGGGCCTAACAGCTGAGATACTTCGTCGCGAAATGGATGCGGTCGCCGCGCTTGACCCGCGCGTTGGCGAGCAGTTGGCGCGGATCGGCTATCCTGAACCGCGCTTGCGAGATCGCGGCTACAAAACGTTGCTGCGGACAATAGTGGGCCAGCAAGTCTCTGTCGCAGCAGCAAGTTCGATGTGGAACAAGCTCGAAGCGGAATTGGGCGCAGATTTCACCCCTTCTTGTGTGTTGGAACGTGATTTCGACACTTTGCGCGCCTGCGGCCTATCGCGGCAGAAGCAAGGATACGCGCGCAGTCTGTGTGAGCTGGTGGAAGCGGGCGAAGTGAACTTTGATGCGCTGCCCGATGATGACGAGGCCGCGATTGAGGAAATGACACGAATCAAAGGGATAGGGCGCTGGTCGGCGGAGATTTATCTGCTGTTTGCGGAAGGTCGCACAGACATCTGGCCCGCAGGTGATCTGGCAGTGCAGGAAGGCGTCAAACGACTGTTGGACTTAGACGAGCGTCCCAAGGAAAAGGAATGCCGCGAGTTTGGCGAACGCTGGTCCCCGCATCGCGGCGCGATGGCGATATTCACATGGCATTATTACGCCAACCCGGCGCTCTAGGCTGTTGCGTTGGTTGAGAATCGCCGCACCCTCGCCTTGATCGGTGCGCCGCATTGCTAACCTCTCTAGTAAGGTGGTACGGTCCCAATCCTTACGATGAGAGAGATTAGGATGAGAGATTTTAGCGGAAAACTCGCCGTTATTACCGGAGGCGGTACCGGTATCGGTCGCGCTCTGGCCAAGCAATTGGCGTCCGAGGGGTGCAGCGTAGCGATGTGCGACGTCTCTCAAGCGGACATGGACGAAAGCTGCGCTTATGCAGCGCAAGACGCACCACAAGGAGTGCGCGTAACCGGATTTCTAG
>CAZOLE010000306.1:0-2535 GCA_964580445.1 uncultured Porphyrobacter sp. | reverse complement strand
GGCGTAGTGTTCGGACGACGGTCTGCGACATAGCCGAGGCAGCCAATGACATAGACGCCGTTGTCTACTTTCGTAGCAGTATGAAAATCAGTTGGTTGGAATTTTTCGTTTGGGTACCCGTATATCTCGATAGTGCCGTCAGCACGCACCACAATTACATCGTTATAGATGTAGAAGTCTGGGTCGTAAAAATCTTCATGCTGTCCACCAATAAGGAGACTCGATCCATCATCCAACCGTGTTTTCGACTGCCCGAAGCGATCAAAGCACCATCCTGGACTTTGCTTTCTCCACGATCCAGCGAGCTTGTGGGCTTCGTGCGGCCAATACTCGTTCTCGACCAACCAAGTCCAAACTGGGTTAGTCAGCTTCTCAGGATTTGAGACTCCACGCCTTGGAACAGACCATTCAGCAAAATCAGATTTGACGGTGGTAGGAACGTTCTTCTTTTTAAGCATAGGAGAAAGTTAACCGCCTAACCGCAGAGCACAACCGCTTTTATGTGACTACTTCCCACCCCAAAGTCAGTCACTAATCCGGCGCTGCATTGGGGATGATAGCGGACGCCTCACGCCCGGTGTAAAACCATATCACATCGCCGAAATACCGCCATCCAGCTTAATCTCAGCGCCCGTCATAAAGCGGCTTTCATCGCTGGCGAGATAGACCACTGCATTGGCGATATCATTCGGTTCGCCCACAAATCTCAGCGGGATTTGCCGCGCGAGCTTATCGAGCAGCACTTCTTTTTCGATATTGTGATGCTCCGCCGTGCCATCGAGGATCGGCGTGTCGACAAAGGTCGGGTGCACTGAGTTGCAGCGGATCTGCATATTGTTCTTCGCACAGTGCAGCGCGATGGACTTGGACAGCATCCACACCGACGCTTTCGATGCGTTGTAAGCGGGCATGGTGTCGCTCGCGATTAGGCCAGCGATTGAGCTGATATTGACGATGGAGCCGGGCGCGTGTTCGCGCATCAGCGGCAGAGCTTTTTGACAGCCGTGGAAGATCGAATTGACGTTGATGTCAAAACAATGCTGCCAATCTTCGAAAGTGCAGGTTTCGATATTGCCCGCAACGCCAATCCCGGCATTGTTGACCAGCACATTGAGCCCGCCCAGATGCTGGCGCGCGGCATCGACGGCATTCTCCCAATCATCGGGTGCGGTCACATCATGGCCAAGGCTGAAAGCGGTGCCATCGCCCAGTTCGGCGTTGATCAAAGCTGCGGTTTCCGCTGCCCCTTCGCCATTGATATCGGTCGCGAGCACCCGCGCGCCTTCTTGCGCAAGACGGATGCAATGTGCGCGGCCCAAACCTTGCGCGCCGCCAGTAACCAATGCGAGTTTGCCTTCGCAGCGTTTCGTCATATCAATTCTCTCCTAGATATTGCGGCGTGAGTAGCATCGCTATCCGCACATCGACACCGTGCCCGGCCTCGCGCCATTCGGCAACAAAGTCAGATAGTCCTTCGAGTGGAACGCGGTGCACAGTGATGTTTTCGTCCGGCAGACCTCCGCCTTCGCTCACCTTTGTGAGGTCGGTTGCGCGCAAAAGGGTGAAGCATTCCGAGACCATGCCCGGTGACGAGTAAAATTCGCCCAGCACGTCCAAGTTGCCTGGGCGGTATCCGGTTTCTTCTTCCAGCTCGCGAGCAGCGGCGAGGGTGGCGTCTTCGCCTTCGCTCCCATCCTCATCACCGACAAGGCCAGCGGGAATTTCCAAGCAGAAGCGCGACAAGGGAACGCGGTATTGGCTCACCAAGATAACATGGCGGGTGCCGTCTGCGTCTTCGTCAATCGCGATAATCGCAGCAGCGCGAATGCCCCGCGCGCGGCCCACATACTCCCAGCGGCCCCGTGTCTTCGCGGTGATGAACTTGCCTTCCCAATGCACCTTTTCAGGTAAGTCAGCGTCGCGGTCGCGGATCAGGTTGGGATCGTCCATGGGCAACAGCCCTAGACTTCGATCAGCCTATCGGGAAGCTCGTTTTCATCATCTTCACCGCGCGGGAAATGTTCAGCGAGAACGATACCCACATCGCGCACCCCGCAAGCCATTCCTTCGGCGACGCGTCCGCGTTTGATCTCGCCGAGCATATCGACCATCGCGACGCCCCAGACATCGGCGGAAACCTTGCTGGCGATGCTTTCATCGGCGACAATTTCAGCACGGTGTTCGCGCATGGAGAGGTAGATGAGAACGCTGGTGTGGCCGGTCGTGCGCCCTTCGGCTCCAACCTTGAAATGCTTGATCGCCTGAGCATGGACGCGCGCGGATTTGACCGGGCCGGGGAGCAAGGCAAACTTGAGCGGCTCCCACATAAAGATCAAAAGACCTGCGACATAGGCGAGTAAGCCAAGCACGATTGTCATGCTTGCCAATTCGCCTCTGGACCAACTTTGGCCCCAACCACCGATGATCCAATCCCAAAAGTTGAGGAACGGAGCGGGGAAGGCCGCAAACAGGCTCATCATGGTAAAGGCAATCGCCGCGCAATAGACGTGGATGACATCGCTATATCCGTCGCTG
>CAZOLE010000305.1:0-2573 GCA_964580445.1 uncultured Porphyrobacter sp. | reverse complement strand
GTGGCAAAACCTTATGGCCTGAACTGACATCGGGTAAGGGACAACTCTGCCAATCGGAGACAAGTTGCAGTTAGACTGACAGCACCTTGCTCTCGCTTCTGGTCACTTCCCAGAAAACCTAGCCTTTTGCCAAAACTCAACGGCAAAAGGGCAGGAAAGATCGGCAGACTCCAGAAATCCCCGTTAGTTTGACAACACCGAGAGAGAGCATCCGAAGCGTGGTGGTGTATTGATCGGCTCGGCGGCCAGTATGCTGGCGTGTGGTGACAATTGTAACGACTAAACCTAAAGCGGTGCGCATACGGGGTCTGATACAGGAGTTGCCCATATGCGTCCTTTCACTGCGCGCCGCCTTACTGCGGTTTTGCTCACCGGTTCGTTTCTAGCCAGCGCAAGCTCGGCCTTTGCTGAAGAGCAGATGGGTAAAGACGCGGAAGAATGGGATGTTCAGGCACCAAAGGGCGCGACAATCACACAGGTACCGATCCAAACCGATGAAGGCACTTGGATGGATGTCGATGTCTCACCGGACAGCAAAACCATCGCGTTCACGATGTTGGGAGACATTTACACCGTCCCGATGACGGGCGGCGATGCAAAGCGCATCGCGGAAGGTCTTGCGTGGGAAGTGCATCCGCGCTTCTCTCCCGATGGTTCGCGGATCGCCTTCACCTCGGATCGCGGTGGCGGCGAGAATATCTGGATCATGAACGCGGATGGTTCGGATAAGCGCCAACTGACCAAGGAGAGCTTTCGCCTGCTCAATCAGCCAACCTGGTCGCCCGATGGCCGCTTTATCGCGGCGAAGAAGCACTTCACCACGCAGCGCTCGCTCGGCACGGGTGAGATTTGGATGTACCACGTCTCTGGTGGCGGCGGCGTGCAAGTGGTGAAGCGCCGCGATGAGGCGCTTCAGAAAGAGCTGGGCGAACCGATCTTCGCACCCGACGGCGAAGCGATTTACTACACCCGCAACACAACCGGCGGGAACAGTTTTATCTATGCGCAGGATTCCACCACCGGGATTTTCGCGATTGAAAAACACGATCTGGAAACCGGCGAAGTGACCACGGCGGTCGAAGGCTATGGCGGCGCTGTGCGCCCTGCCCCTTCGCCCGATGGCAAAGAAATCGCCTTCGTGCGGCGCGATAAGGACACCTCGCAGCTTTGGACCAAGGACATCGCCAGCGGGCGTGAAAAGATGATCTTCGCCGGGCTTGATCTTGACGTGCAGGAGACCTGGGCGGTCACCGGGGTCTATCCCAATATGGATTGGACTCCCGATAGCGCCTCGATAGTGTTTGGGGCAGGAGGGAAGCTGAACCGCGTTGACCGCGACGGGTCAAACCACGCGGTGATCCCGTTCCGCATTGATGACACGCGCGGGATTGCCGATGCGCCGCACCCTGTGATCGAAGTCTCTCCAGAGCGCTTCACTACGAAGATGGCAAAGTTCGGTACGCTCTCACCCGATGGCACACGGGTGGTGTTTGAAACGCTGGGCAAACTCTATTCAAAGTCTGCGCGCGGTCGCGACGCTGCCCGGCCAATGACGGGCGACACAAGCAACACAGTCGAAGCGTTCCCTGCGTTCAGCCGCGATGGATCAAAGCTCGCCTTTGTCCGCTGGACCGATGACGGCCTAGGCGAAATTGTCATTGCGAACGCCAATGGCAAAGGTGCGCGCACGGTCACGACCACACCGGGGCACTATGCGAATTTGGCGTGGTCTCCCGATGGACAGAAGCTGGCTTACGAGAAGCGCCGCGGCGGTTATCTGACCGCGCCAGAGCAATCCGAGAACCCCGGCATCTATCTCCAACGCGTGTCTGGCGGCGATCCGGTTCTGGTATCCCGCGCGGGTTCTCGCCCGCAATTTGGCGCGGCTAATGCCCGGGTTTTCATGGTCGCCCGCTCTGGCGACAAGCTTGCTTTGAAGTCCGCTGATCTCGATGGCGAAAAACCCCGCACCCATGCCACCGGAACTCTCGTAAACGACTTCCGCATCGCGCCCGATGGTCAGACAATTGCGTTCCGTCAGAATTACGAAGTTTTCGCCATGCCGGTCATTCCCGGTGGCAAACCGGTCGATGTGTCGGAGACCAAAGGCCCAGTGCCGATCACCAAAGTCTCAGACGGTGGTGCGGATTTCCTTGGTTGGGCGCGCGGAGGTGAGACGTTGTTCTGGTCCCTCGGCCCAAGCCTCAAACAAGCGCAAGTGAGCGATTTCTTCGCCTCTGCTCCGAAAGGCAAGGATGACGAGGGCGGCTATGAAACACCTGACACCGCTATTTCGATGGCAGTCACGGTCAGCAAGGCCAAGCCCACCGGAACCGTGGTTATTACGGGGGCAAAAGTGCTCACCATGGCGGCGGGTCTCGACAAAGAAGACCCCGGCGTCATTGAGAACGGCGTAATCGTGATCGAAGGCGACCGGATCGCCGCGATTGGTCCAGCAGGCTCTGTTGCAGTGCCCAGCGGCGCGACTATGATTGATGCGAGCGGCAAGATCATCATGCCCGGTTTTGTCGATGCCCACCATCACGGACCGCATGGCACAGGCGAGCTAATCC
>CAZOLE010000304.1:0-2576 GCA_964580445.1 uncultured Porphyrobacter sp. | reverse complement strand
ATGCTGGCGTTGGCGAACGATCCGGATCAATTTGCCAAAGTGAAAGCGGATCGATCGCTGCTGCCGGGTCTGGTGGAAGAGGCGATCCGTTGGACGACAGCGGTTCAGCACTTTATGCGCACAGCGGCTGAAGATGTTGAGGTTGGCGGTCAGCTGATCAAGCAAGGCGATTGGATGATGCTCAACTATGTTGCGGCCAACCACGATCCTACGCAGTTTGAGGACCCGCGTGGGTTCGATGCGAGCCGCACTCCCAATCGCCACATGGCGTTTGGCGCAGGCGCCCATCAATGCCTGGGACTTCATCTGGCGCGGCTGCAAATCAAGATATTGTTCGATGTTCTGCTTGACCGGATCGAAAGCGTCGAGCTAGCCGGCGAACCGGCGCGTGCAAACTCAACCTTTGTGGGTGGATTGAAGACACTGCCGCTTAAGATCGTTCCAGCGTGAATTGCACCAGAACAAGCTTAGGATGTGGGAGTTGCGTGTAATAAAACAAGGTTTGGCTGAAGATATACTTCCCAAACCTATTTTATCGCGACTCATTACCGATTTATCTGTTCTTTTGCGGCAGACTGTGTTAATACTCCATTCATGACAAAAAATAGGAACATGACCACTTGGCACTTGGCTGAGGGGTGTGTTGTGAGCGTGTCAGCATGACTTTGTTTGAGCTTTACAACCTGCCTTTCGCAATCGCGATATTGGTTCTGCTGGTTATATCAGTGCTGCAAATTGTCGGCATTGGCGATCTCTTTGACGGCGGCGACGCTGATATGGATTTCGACTTTGACGCAGATGGTCTTGGCACCGGCGGAGGCCTGCTCGAAGGGGCGTTCAGCCTGCTTGGATTGGGGCGTATGCCGTTTCTGATCTGGTTGATGATGCTACTCGCGTTGTTCGCGACCTTCGGCCTTGTTGGACAGCAAGCGGCGATCTCGCTGATTGGCGATCCGCTTCACAATGGGCTGGCAGGCCTGCTTGCAGGTGCAGCAGCAGTGCCAGTCAATGGTGCACTCAGCCGCCCGATTGGAAGGCTTATGCCTAAGGATGAGACGACAGCGGTTACGCTGGACAGTCTCGTACGCCGCGATGCCGAAGTGCAAATAGGCACGGCGCGTCAAGGCTCACCGGCGCGGTCAAAGGTGATCGACCGGTTCGGACATCCGCATTTTGTTATGGTGGAGCCGCATGATCCGCATGCGGCTCTAACCGAAGGCGAGACGGTTTTGCTCGTGCGCCGCGAAGGGGAAACCTTTTACGCGGTGCAATATGAGCATCCAAAGCTCGGCTTGGATTGATACGCCACGTGCGCGCTTCCCGCTCGACGGGAAGAACCCCGGCGCGCGATGGTTAGAAACAGGAGGAATGGGAAATGGACACTCTTATTGATTATGCGATCTACATCGGGATCATCTTTGTGGTTTTGTTGGGAGTGCTGTTCTTTCTGACCAGCCTTTACCGCCGCGCATCCAAAGAAATCGCCTTTGTGCGAACCGGCGTTGGCGGTGAGAAAGTCGTGATGAATGGCGGTGCCTTGGTGTTGCCGGTGTTTCACGAAACCATGCCGGTCAATATGAACACCTTGGTGCTTGCCGTGGTGCGCCGCGATGCGGAGGCTTTGATCACGCTCGACCGCTTGCGGATTGATGTGAAAGCGGAATTCTATGTCCGCGTTCGCCCCGATGCAGACGCGATCGCAATGGCCGCCCAAACGCTGGGCCAACGCACCATGCAGCCTGAAATGCTCAAAGACCTCGTCGAAGGTAAGTTCGTCGATGCGCTGCGTTCTGTCGCGGCGGGAATGAGCATGAACGAGCTGCACGAACAGCGCGCGGACTTCGTCCAAAAAGTGCAGCAAGTGTCATCCAACGACCTCGCAATGAACGGGTTGGAGCTGGAATCGGTCTCGCTCACCGGTCTGGATCAAACCAGCATTGAACACTTCAACGCCAACAACGCCTTTGACGCTGAGGGTCTCACCAAGCTGACTGAACAGATCGAAGCGCGCAAGAAACTGCGCAACGATATCGAGCAGGATACGCGCGTTCAGATGGAGACGAAAAACCTCGAAGCGGATACCAAATCCTTCGAGATTGGCCGTGATCAAGAATATGCTCGCCTCTCGCAAGAACGCGAAGTCGAAGTGCGCCGCGCCGCGCAAATGGCAGAGATTGCTCGCGAACAGGCGGAACGGACCCGTGAGGCTGATGTCGCAAAGATTGAGGCCAAGAAGCAGGTTGATAGCCAGCAGATTGAGGCTGATCGCTCAGTTGAAGAGTCTCGGATCGACCAAGTGCGCGCGCTCGAGATCGCCCGGCAAGAGCAACAGATCGCGGTTCAGAACAAATCGCGAGAGGAAAGCCAAGCCAAGGCCGAAGCCGATGCAGCCCGCGCCAAAGCGGTCGCTGCCGAAGAGCAAGTCGTCACCGCGCGTGAAAGCGAAGTGGCAGAGCGGCAGAAGAAGATCGAGTTGATCGAAGCCGCCAAGATCGCCGAAACCGATGCGATCCAAATCAAGGTTGAGGCGGAAGCTGAAAAAGACGCTGCGAGCAACCGCGCCGAAGCAGCGCGGC
>CAZOLE010000303.1:0-2592 GCA_964580445.1 uncultured Porphyrobacter sp. | reverse complement strand
CCATTCTTCTAGATCCATCGCGATGAGACTGTCGGCCGGGAATGTCTGGCCATCGACAGTCCAATCGACATCGGTGCTCATCAAAATATGCCCATCCACAATGCCGTAGGGCGAGGCTTTTTTCGGTATATCGAGCTTGACCCATTCCTTTGCCGCCTCGGCAAAGACGAAGTACTCGCGTTCGTGGAAGCTGGTCCCGCGAAACGCGGTCATGCCGTGGATTGTGGCATCTCTATCGCGGAGCAAGTTTGCTCCCGCCCATACGTCTTTGGCTTCGCCGCGGAAGATTTCCTTTGCATCTTCGAGCTTGGTGCCCCGTTCCCAAAGCCGGGTGGTAAAGGGATATTCGCTTTCGGTCAGCGTTCCTTCGCCAAAGTCGCGACCCACCAACAGTGTGTTTTCGTCCATCCATTGGACGCCGCCTTGGCTCTTTTCAGGCAGTTCAAATCCGCCATCGACGAATTCCTTCGTCACCATGTCGAATTCGCGCATGATGGTTGCGTCCTCGCCGCCATCGGACAAAGCGATCAAACATTTGCGCAGGTCCGGCGGCAGACATGTCGAGCCCTTATAGACCCATTCCTTGCCGTCGGCCTTTGCAAGAGCATCGACATCAAGCACGATTTCCCATTCAGGATCATCTGTCTTGTAGCTTTCGAGTGTGGTGCGCCTTAGCAAGCCCTTCGGATTGGTTTTGTCCTGCCAGAAATTATAGAGGCCATCGGGGCGAAAGCTGACAAAGGGAACACGGTCTTCGCTATCGAAGATAGTCAGCGCCTCGTCTTTCAGTTTGGCAAAGCGTGGATCGGTTTCCAGCGCGGCGAGCGTCAGCTCGTTTTCTTTCTCAACCCAAGCCAATGCTTCATCAGAGCGGGCTTCTTCCAGCCAGATATAGGCATCTTCGTCCGGTCCCGGAACGCCGTCATTCGAAGCGGCGTGGTTGTCGGCTGATGCGCTGGTTGCTGCAGAGATTGTCATGGCCGCTGCCAGAGCGATGTTGGACACATATTTCAAGGTCTCACTCCCCAATAGAGATGTATGTGACAGAGTGTGCCATGCGTCGCGCAAAAGGGAAGCGGAAATGTCACGTGGGGACTGGTCGCGGCGGTGCCGCACACAAAAAAGGCGACCCGGATAAGGCCGCCTCTTTGAAATTTTGCGAAGTTGCGCGCGCTTACGCTTCGACGTGTTCCGCCAGAACCGTTAGTCCGCTTTCGCTGACTTCGGCAAAACCGCCGCGCACTTCGATCACTTCTGGCTCTGCACCAGCGCTTGCATAGACCTGCACAGCGCCATCACGGATGGTCGACATGAAAGGCGCATGGCCTTCAAGAACACCAAATTCGCCCTCAGCGCCCGGTACTACAACCATATGGACGTCTTCGGAGCGGACCTGTTTGGCCGGGGTTACTAGTTCAAAGTGAAGTGGCATAACCCTTACGCGTCCTCTGCCATTTCAGCAGCCTTCTTCACCACATCGTCGATCCCGCCGACCATGTAGAAAGCTTGCTCTGGCAGGTGGTCATACTCACCGTCCACAACCGCTTTGAACGATTTCACGGTGTCTTCGAGTTGCACGAAGATGCCGTTGATGCCGGTGAAGACTTCCGCAACGTGGAACGGCTGTGACAAGAACTTTTGGATCTTGCGAGCGCGGGCCACGGTCAGCTTATCTTCTTCCGAAAGCTCGTCCATGCCGAGGATGGCAATGATGTCTTGCAGCGATTTGTACTTCTGCAGCGTCTCTTGAACGCGGCGCGCGGTGTCATAGTGCTCTTGGCCCACAACGCGCGGTTCGAGAACGCGGCTGGTGGAATCGAGCGGGTCAACCGCCGGGTAAATGCCAAGCTCCGAAATCGCGCGGTTCAGCGTGGTCGTCGCATCCAAGTGAGCAAACGAGGTTGCAGGCGCAGGGTCGGTCAAGTCATCGGCAGGAACGTAGATGGCCTGAACCGAAGTAATAGACCCTTTGGTGGTCGAGGTAATCCGCTCTTGCAGGTTGCCCATGTCGGTCGACAGGGTCGGCTGATAACCCACCGCCGAAGGAATGCGGCCAAGCAGTGCGGACACTTCTGAACCCGCTTGGGTAAAGCGGAAGATGTTGTCCACGAAGAACAGCACGTCCTGACCTTCTTGGTCGCGGAAATATTCCGCCATGGTCAGACCGGAGAGGGCCACACGGGCACGCGCGCCGGGAGGCTCGTTCATTTGGCCGAAGACCAGCGCCACTTTGGAGCCGTCGCTGATCGCGTTGCCGTCTTCGTCTTTGGCGATAACGCCAGCGTCGAGGAATTCGTGGTAGAGATCGTTACCTTCGCGGGTACGCTCACCCACGCCAGCAAAGACCGACACGCCGCCGTGACCTTTGGCGATGTTGTTGATCAGCTCTTGAATAAGAACCGTCTTACCAACGCCAGCACCGCCGAACAGGCCGATCTTACCGCCTTTTGCGTAAGGGGCGAGAAGGTCGATCACTTTAATGCCGGTGACCAGAATGGCCGCTTCGGTTGATTGGTCGATGAAGGCAGGCGCTTCTGCGTGGATCGGCATGGCTTTATCCGCACCGATCGGGCCGAGCTCGTCAATCGGTTC
>CAZOLE010000302.1:0-2595 GCA_964580445.1 uncultured Porphyrobacter sp. | reverse complement strand
GTGGTCGAGCAAGTGCGCGGTGTCTTTCACGATGGCGCAAGCGGACAAAAGCCTGTGCCGCCCTCCGACAATGCCTTGTTTGAAAAGGACACACCGATCCGATTGGTCCATGCCGATCTGGTCGGAATGATGACAGGCGGCGTACGCGGTTTGCTTTTGCAGATGCTTCACCCTGCCGCCTTGCAAGGGGTGCTCGACCATTCAAATTTTCGCGAAGATATGCACGGACGATTGCAGCGCACTGCGCGGTTTATTGCGGTCACGACCTTTGGAGAGCGCGAGCGGGCATTGGCGTCGATCAAAGCGGTCAACTCGATTCACGCACGCATTGGCGGAACTTTGCCCGATGGCTCAGCCTACACCGCAACCAACCCACGCACGCTGGCTTGGGTGCATGTGGTCGAGGCGCAGAGCTTTCTCGCCGGGTACTTGCGGCATGTGCGCGCAAATATGGCGGTCAGCGATCAAGACGAATACTACCGCCAATTTGCTGTGATCGCGCGAGCTCTAGGCGCTGACCCGGTCCCAGAGACTAGGGCAGAAGCCGATGCGATCTTCCGCGAGTTGCGCAGCGATCTGCACACATCGAAAGAAGCACGTGAAGTTGCGCAATTGGTGCTCAACGCCAAACCGGACGGCACCCCGCCCGGCGTGCAAAAAGTCATCAGTGCTGAAGCGGTTGCGATGCTACCTGAGTGGGCGCGTACGATGCTGCGACTGCAGCGCCCGCGCCTGACCGCATTGCCGGCACGCGCGGCAACTTGGGGTATGGGCCGCACTTTGCGTTGGGCTTTCAAGCAAAACTGACCCGTCTGGTTGCAACGTCTGATACAGTTGGCGTTTGATCGAGTCGTCAAAGAGGGTGGTCTTTATGTATGTCGCAATCGCCGTTTTATCTGTTCCAGAAGAGAACCGAGAATCTTATCAAAAGGCGGCAGAGTTCATGGCAGATTGGTCAATGAACCATGGCGCTTTGGAAGTGATGGAATTGTGGGAATCGAACGTTCCCGATGGCAAGAACACCGATCTTCGCAAAGCGGTTGCCGCGCCCAAAGGCGAGAAAATCGTGGCGGGCTGGATCGTCTGGCCAGACAAAGAAACCTTGCAAAAGGCGCAGGAAGCGATGGGCAAAGGCGAAGGGTTTGAGGACCACGATGGCAGCCCTCCCCCGTTCGACCCCTCACGCATGATCTTTGGCGAATTTGAGCCTGTTTTGATGAGAGGACGCTGATCGAATGGCTGAGTTTACGTTCTACACTGTCGCGATGAGCCGCGGGCAAATTGCGCGCTGGGCACTGCACGAAGCGGGTGCGGATTACGACCAAGCGGTCTTTAACTGGGCAACGCGGCCGGACAGCTTCAAAGACATAAATCCGATGAACAAAGTTCCCGCACTAGTGCATCATCATGACGGCCATGATCACATCATCACAGAGGCTGCTGCGATCAATCACTATCTGGCTGAAACGCATCCTGACAAGGGGTTGCTGCCAGACGCCCATGAACGCGCTGCCTACTACCGTTGGCTATTCTTCGCCGCGGGTCCGATTGAACAAGCTCTGCTGGCAAAAGCCTTGGACTGGGAAGTCTCCGAAGACCGAACCGGCTGGGTTTGGGACATTGGATCTTGCCCTCGAAGCAATGGACAGTTGGCTCTCCGAAAATGACTTCGCAGCGGGCAACCGCTTCACCATGGCCGACACCTATGTCGGGAGCCAATTTGTTTGGGGATTGCGGTTTGGCTCGATCCCCGAAACGCCCGCCTTCAAGGCCTATGTTGAGCGGATCACGCAGCGCCCGGCTTACTCAGAAGCCAATGCGATTGATGCCAAGTTGATCGAACAGGCTGCCGCAGCGGGCTAAGCCAAAGCAGCGCTTTCGCGCAGCAATTGATAGGCTTCGACCACTTTGCTCAGTCGCGCTTCATAGCGACGGTCTCCGCCATTTCTGTCAGGGTGATAGCGTCGCACCAATTCTGAATAGCGCCGCCGAAGCCGCCGTTTATCGGTGTTCAGCCCCAGACCCATTGTCTCTAAAGCCTCTGCTTCGGTTTTGGAGAACCGCCCATCCATTGCCATTGTGGCTTCGCGTTGAGCCTTGCTCTTTATCCCCGCAGCGCGCGCGGAAATCGCGTCGAGCGGATCGTCAAAGTCCGACCAACGCGGCATTCCATCGACATGAACTCGCTGAGAAAAACCGGGACTTTCGGTCCGCCAACCAGAGACCGGCGATTGCGCAGTGAGAATTTCGTCAGCGCTCATCCCTTCGAACCAATCATACCCCGCATTGAACTCGCGCACGTGCTCCAAACAGAACCAACGCCACTCCCCCGGCCCATCAAAACCGGACGAACGATAACCGGGCGCGCGAAACTCTCCGGCCTCTGTGCAACCGGGGCGCTCGCATCTTCGATCAGCGCCTTCGTGGCGGCCATGAAACTTTGAAGGAGGCATAAGGGACTTGAGAATGGGGCGTGCAGCCCCAAATGCCAAGAACAACATAGAGGGAATTTTGCGAAAATGTCGGGATCAATCGCCAATGAGATGACGCAGCTGCTTACGGACGCGTTTGCGCCAACGCATCTGGAGGTCATCA
>CAZOLE010000301.1:0-2635 GCA_964580445.1 uncultured Porphyrobacter sp. | reverse complement strand
ACTCCCTTCCCTCCAGCACGAAGGGGTTCTGAAAGAGAAAAACTATGCGTTATCTCCCTCTCACTGACGCTGATCGCGGCGATATGCTCGCCAAAATTGGCGCGTCGAATATTGACGATCTGTTTGTCGATGTACCCGAAGTTGCGCGGCTTGATGGACCGATCCGGGGCTTGCCGATGCACGCGTCGGAAATGGCGGTTGAGCGTCATATGGGCGCCTTGGCGCGCAAGAATGTGGCCGCTGGGGACGCACCGTTTTTCTTGGGCGCGGGGGCTTACCGCCACCATGTCCCGGCCAGTGTCGATACCGTCATCAGTCGGGGTGAATTCCTGACCGCTTACACGCCGTATCAGCCGGAGATTGCGCAGGGCACGCTGCAAATGCTGTTTGAATTCCAAACGCAGGTAGCGCGGCTTTATGGCTGCGCGGTGGCGAATGCCTCGCTTTACGATGGCTCTACCGCATGCTGGGAAGCGGTGGCAATGGCGACCCGTGTAACGAAGCGCAAACGCGCGGTCCTGTCAGGCGCTTTGCACCCGCACTATGCCGAAGTGGTCAAGACCATGGCCAAGTTCACCGGCGACGAAATCGCGGACAGCGCCCCTTCGATCCAAGCGGAGCCGGACCAGTCTGGTTTGATCGCGCGCATTGATGACGAAACCGCTTGTGTCGTGGTGCAATACCCTGACATTCTCGGACGGATCGGCAACTTGCAGGAAGTCGCAGACGCGGCGCATGCCAAGGGTGCATTGCTGATCGCGGTCAACACGGAGCCGGTGGCATTGGGCGCGATCCAATCACCCGGAGAGCTGGGCGCGGATATCGTTGTTGGCGAGGGCCAAGCGCTGGGCGTTGGCTTGCAATTTGGCGGGCCGTATCTCGGCCTCTTCGCGGTGCGCAATCCCAAACATGTGCGCCAGATGCCCGGGCGGCTATGCGGGGAAACCGTCGATGCAGAGGGTAAGCGCGGCTTTGTGCTGACGCTCTCCACCCGTGAGCAACATATTCGGCGCGAGAAAGCGACCTCCAACATTTGCACAAATTCCGGGCTTTGTGCGCTGGCCTTCACAACGCATATGACTTTGCTGGGTGAGAAGGGCATTCGGCAATTAGCGGCAGAGAACCACCGGATCGCCTGCGCGGCAGCCGATAGGCTGGCTCAAGTGCCCGGTGTAAGCGTGCTCAACACTGCGTTTTTCAACGAGTTCACCGTGATGCTTGAAGGGCGCAACGCCAATGATGTGGTCAACATTTTGGCGGATCGCGGCGTGCTGGGCGGGGTTGCGCTGGGCCGGTTGTATGGCGGTGCGGAGGCGCTCGAAAACGTGCTTTTGGTGACTGCAACAGAGCTTACGACGCCTGAGGATATTGAGACATTGGCGAGCGAGCTTGAAGCCGTTCTTGCCAAGGAGACAGCCCAATGAACGCGCCCAACAAATCCGGCTGGAAACCTGCAATGCAAGCCGCCGATGGAAGCGTCGAAAGCCCCACAACCACCGGCAATCGCGCGCTGATGCTCGAAGAGCCGTTGCTGTTTGAGATTGGCCATGTCGATACGACCGGGGTTGATCTGCCGGATGTCGATGCGAGTGCTGCGACGCGCCTTGGCGGGTTTGAGCGGACGGACCCGATTGGCTTGGTCGGCCTGACCGAACCGGAATCGGTGCGCCACTACACGCGTCTTTCCCGCCAAAACTATGGCATAGATCTGGGCTTCTTCCCGCTCGGCAGTTGCACGATGAAGCACAACCCGCGGTTGAACGAGAAGATGGCTCGGCTGCCCGGCTTTGCCGATGTGCACCCGTTGCAGCCTGTGTCGACCGTTCCCGGCGCGCTCGAAGTCATTGACGAGCTTGCGCATTGGTTGATTGAGCTGACAGGCATGCATTCGGTCGCAATGAGCCCCAAAGCGGGCGCGCATGGTGAGCTTTGCGGTATCCTGTGCATTCGCGCAGCATTGGAGGCGCGCGGCGATGCTCGCGAAGTCGTGTTGGTGCCTGAAAGCGCGCATGGCACGAACCCTGCGACTGCCGCCTTTGCCAATTACCGGGTCGAGGATATCCCCTCGACGCCGGAAGGTCGGGTCGATCTCGAAGCGTTGAAAGCGCGGCTCGGTCCAGATGTGGCAGCGGTGATGATCACCAATCCCAACACCTGCGGATTGTTTGAACCAGATATGCGTGCGATCAGCGACGCCGTCCACGAAGCGGGCGCGTTCGTCTATTGCGATGGCGCGAATTTCAACGCGATTGTTGGCAAGGTGCGGCCCGGCGATCTTGGTGTCGACGCAATGCACATCAATCTTCACAAGACCTTCTCCACCCCGCATGGCGGCGGTGGCCCCGGCTCTGGCCCGGTTGTGCTGTCCGAAGCGCTCTCCTCGTTTGCTCCGCTGCCATTTGTGCGCAAGAATCATAGCGGTGCGCTGACGCTCATTGAGAAAGAGCAGCGCGCGGCGTCGCGCGACCAGAGCTTTGGCCGGATGACTGCATTCCACGGGCAAATGGGCATGTTCACCCGCGCGCTGACTTACATGCTCAGCCACGGGGCCGATGGTCTCAAGCAAGTGGCCGAAGACGCCGTTCTCAACGCCAATTACATCCTTCGTTCGCTTGAAGACATTCTCCACGCGCCG
>CAZOLE010000300.1:0-2648 GCA_964580445.1 uncultured Porphyrobacter sp. | reverse complement strand
TCCTCGATCTCTTTCGAAGACGTGCGCAGCTCAATATCTTTATCCTTCACCTTGGCCGCAATCTGGCGCAGCGTCGCGGTGCGCTCTTTCTCTTTCGCTTTCATGGCGGTGATAGTGGCGGCTTTAATGTCGTCGCGGATCATGAGTTAAAGTCTTTCCTGTGGAACAAATACGTATGCGGACACTTTAGCCGAAAATACTCATACGAGATAGGTTGACGGCGGCCATGCGCAAGCTTAGCTCCCACCTCTTAGCGACATTGATAGAAAACCCAACCAAACGGAGCGCCCTATGGCCGACCCCGCATCCACTGCTGCGCAACCATCTGGCGCGACAGGAGTCTGTGTTTTGGCCGATGGAACGGTCATCTGGGGCAGAGGCTTTGGCTTTGTTGGAGAGGCTGTGGGCGAGGTGTGCTTCAACACCTCAATCACCGGCTATCAGGAAGTGATGACGGACCCCAGCTATGCTGCGCAAATCGTCACTTTCACATTCCCGCATATCGGCAATGTTGGTGCGAATAGCGAAGATGTCGAAGGAGCCGTCGAAGCAGCGGTAGGCTGCATCACACGCGAAGATGTGACCGCACCCAGCAATTTCCGCAGCGCGGGTCACTTTGCCGAATGGATGGCCGCCAGTGGCAAAATTGGTTTGGCAGGCGTTGATACGCGTGCGCTCACTCGCCGTATTCGCAAATCGGGCGCGCCCAATGCGGTGATCGCTCATTCGCCGGATGGAAAGTTTGACATTGCTGCTCTGCAAGCGCGCGCTCAGGAATGGGCGGGTCTTGAGGGTATGGACCTTGCCAAGCGCGTTACCCGCGATGCGACTGAGAATTGGGAAGGCGGCGCTTGGTCGCTTGAGAAAGGCTATGGCCGCGCTCCCAAAGACGCCAAGCCGCATGTTGTGGCGCTCGATTTTGGAGCGAAAGACAATATCTTCCGCAATCTGGTGAAAGCTGGTGCGCGCGTAACCGTGCTGCCTGCTGAAACTTCGCTCGACGATATTATGGCGCATAAGCCGGACGGCGTGTTCCTCTCCAATGGACCCGGCGATCCAGCGGCAACCGGCGAATATGCTGTGCCGGTGATCAAGGCGCTGCTCGATGCGGATATGCCGCTTTTCGGAATATGCTTGGGACATCAGATGCTGGCTCTAGCAGCAGGCGCAAAGACGGTGAAAATGCATCAAGGGCATCGCGGAGCCAACCACCCCGTTCAGCGCGTGGGCGATACTTGGGGAGAGACTTGCGCTCTTGTGGAGATCACCAGCATGAACCACGGCTTTGCGGTGGCTGGTGATAGCCTACCAGAAGGCGTGATCGAAACGCATAAGAGCCTGTTCGATGGCTCCAATTGCGGCATCGCAATCAAAGGCAAGAGTGCTTTCGGCGTGCAATACCACCCTGAGGCGTCTCCGGGACCGATGGACAGCTTTTACCTCTTCGAGAAATTCGTTGGGGGTCTGGGGTGATGCGCCCTCTCTTCTTAATTTTGGCTTTGAGTCTCGCGATTGGCGGCTGCCAAGAGCCTCAGCAGGTTATTTATGACCGAGCTGGCACCTCACTACTTGATCTCAAAAATGGTCTTTCATGCACAGAGGAATTGAGCGAGCTCCTCCAACAAGAAACTATGACCGGTGAATTTATGTCGTCCACCTACAAGACAGAAGTTAAAGCGGAGATTTCTTGGTTGCTTGGCCTAGGAACTGAAAATTCCGAACCTGATATTAGTACTTTTGGAGGTGGCAGCACATCAGGGATGTTGGTTAGCTACCTTAACATGCCGGCTGATCAACAGCCCTCCGCTTCGACAGTCGAACAAAAAACCTACATAAAAATACGAGACGAAAATCGTTCTCCGCAAGATGTGGCTAGTAAGGCCTGTGAACGGGTGCGTGGCGACATTGAATTGGTTCAATATCTCGTATCAAGCTCCAATGTGGACAACACTGAATAATGCCCAAAAGAACTGACATATCCTCCATCCTCGTCATTGGCGCTGGTCCGATCATCATCGGACAGGCGTGCGAGTTCGATTATTCGGGCACGCAGGCGATCAAAGCGCTCAAAGAGGACGGTTACCGGGTGATCCTGGTGAACTCAAACCCGGCGACAATCATGACCGATCCCGAGTTTGCCGACGCGACCTATGTTGAGCCGATCACGCCCGATATCGTCGCTAAGATCATCGCCAAGGAAAAGCCCGATGCGCTGCTTCCCACTATGGGGGGTCAGACCGCGCTCAACTGCGCGCTGGCACTGGAAGATTCCGGCGTTTTGAAAGAGCACGGTGTCGAAATGATCGGTGCGAAAGCCGACGCCATCGACAAGGCCGAAAACCGTCAACGGTTCCGCGATGCGATGGACTCTATCGGCCTCGAAAGCGCGCGCAGCGGCGTTGCCAACACGCTCGAAGAAGCGCGCGCCGTGCTTGAACGCACCGGCCTACCTTCGATTATCCGCCCAAGCTTCACTCTTGGCGGGACCGGCGGCGGGATCGCTTACAACAAGGCTGAGTTCGATAAGATCGTCGCCGATGGTCTCGACGCGTCGCCAACCACTGAAGTGCTGATCGAGGAATCGCTGCTCGGTTGGAAAGAATATGAGATGGAGGTCGTGCGCGACAAAGCGGACAATGCGATCATCA
>CAZOLE010000299.1:0-2650 GCA_964580445.1 uncultured Porphyrobacter sp. | reverse complement strand
AGGTTGGATAGGACTGAACCCAAAAGCTGGGCGGGTGTTACCGCGAGCAGGGTGTCCAGTTCCGCCAAATCTGCGAGGTCTGACGTGGCCTGAATGGTCGGCGAGAGCGTCGCGCTTGG
This sequence comes from uncultured Porphyrobacter sp., assembly GCA_964580445.1. Classification (GTDB taxonomy): domain Bacteria; phylum Pseudomonadota; class Alphaproteobacteria; order Sphingomonadales; family Sphingomonadaceae; genus Erythrobacter. Next base: position 2,531 of record CAZOLE010000299.1, on the reverse strand, counting down.
CAAATAGAGCGGATTGGTGTGACTGGTGTTGATCGCCTCAGACACTTCTGGCTCGAATGCCCAAAGTATAACGTTGCGGCCATCACTGCTAAGCATTTGCGCAAGGGCAGTGCCCCATGCGCCAGCGCCGACTACGCCTATGGTCTCGCGCGCGCTCATGCTTTTACCCCTGCACCGCGCACCGTATCAGCGGCAGGATCAAGCGGCCAGCGCGGGCGCGCTTTGAAGTCGAACGGATCTGATTGTTCCATCGGCAAACGCTCGCATCCTGCCCATGCAATCATTGCAGCATTGTCGGTGCACAGCTTCAAAGGCGGCGCGACGAAGCGCATCTCATGCGCGCTCGCAAGTCCTTCCAACGCGGTGCGGATAGTCTGGTTTGCGGCGACTCCGCCTGCAACAACCAACGCGGGCATGGAACCAGCGTCGCGCAGTGCAAATTCCAGCCGGTCGATCAAGCAGTCCACGGCGGCTTCTTGAAAACTCGCCGCAATATCCGCTGGCGCGTATTTGCCGCTTTCAAACGCGCGCAAAACCGCGCTTTTGAGGCCTGCAAATGAGAAGTGCGGCTCCTTCGATCCTTTGAGAGGGCGGGGCAGCGGGACTGCACTCGCATCGCCTTCCATCGCCAGCTTCTCAACCGCTGGGCCACCGGGATAGCCTAGGCCCAAAATCTTCGCGGTCTTGTCAAACGCTTCGCCCAGCGCATCGTCAATCGTTGTTGCTAGCCTGCGATAGTCACCAACACCTTCGACGCTCAAGATTTGGCAGTGCCCGCCAGAAACCAGTAAGAGCAGATAGGGAAAGGCCAACGTTTTATCAGCAAGGCGAGGGGACAGGGCATGGCCTTCTAGATGATTGATCGCCAGCAACGGCTTGTCCGCTGCCATGGCCAACGCTTTACCGCTTACCAGACCGACCATCACGCCGCCGATCAAACCGGGACCTGCTGTCGCGGCAACTGCATCGACATCTGAGAGCGCGAGTTCAGCGTCAGCCATCACCGCTTCTAGCATGGGCGCAAGCCGCTCCGCATGAGCGCGCGCTGCGATTTCGGGGACAACGCCGCCATAAGGCGCGTGTTCGGCTTCCTGACTTGCAATCCGCTCCGCCAACACTTCCCGCGCGTCTGTGACCAGCGCAACTGCGGTTTCATCGCAGCTCGACTCTATCCCAAGAACAATTTGGGCTTTTCTCGCAATAGGTGGCTGAGACCCCATATTGCTTTCACTTAATGGCTGTGCTCGCTAGAGCAAGCGCGCCTATGCTTCCGTCAACATCTGAAAAGCGCACTGGTTTGACAAATTCATCTCCAAAAATGCGTTTGGGAACGCGCAAATCGCCGCTCGCGATGGTGCAGGCGGTCGAGGCACGCGGGCGGCTATGCGCAGCGCATGGCTGGGATAAAGGCGATGTTGAGCTGGTTCCGGTTACCGCTAGCGGAGACAAGATACAGGACCGTCCCTTAGCGGAAATTGGCGGGAAGGCTCTGTGGACGAAGGAATTGGACGCATGGCTTGCTAGCGGTGAAATAGACGTGGCTGTCCACTCGGCGAAGGATGTCGAGACGATAAGGCCGGACGTGTTTTGCTTTGGCGCCGTTTTGGAGCGGGCGGATCGCCGCGATTGCTTAATCGGTGCGGCCAGCATTGCCGATATTGCCAAAGGGGCGATTGTTGGCACCAGCGCGCCGCGCCGTGCAGCGCAGCTTTTGAACCTACGGCCCGACTGCACAATCGCGATGTTTCGCGGCAATGTTGCAACCCGGCTGGCTAAGCTTGAAGCGGGAGAAGCGGATGTTACTTTCCTTGCCGCAGCGGGTCTTGAACGCCTCGACCAAAGCGACGTTGGCGTTCCGTTAAATGCAGGCCATTGGTTACCCGCGGCGGGGCAGGGCGCTATCGTTCTTGAGTGCCGAGACAGTGATTCTGCGACCAAGAGTGCGCTTGCACCGCTCAATCACCTGCGCTCGCAACGAGAGTTGGAGGCGGAGCGTGCGTTGCTGGCAAGTCTTGGCGGTTCCTGTCACAGCCCGGTTGCTGTCCTTTGTGAAAGCGATGGGGACGCACTGACAATGCGTGCTGCGATTTTCAGCCCTGACGGCAAAGAGCGGGTCGATGATGAAGCGACCTTCGCGGTTAGCGATCACGAAAAGGTCGGCACACTTGGGCGGCAATTGCTCGAGCGGGCAAGTCCTGCAATTCTCGAACATTTCGACGCAAGCTGATGGCAGATTCGCAAACCGCTATACTCGCGATTCGGCCAGAACCTGGCCTATCCGCGACGCTTGCAGCTGGGCGTAAGATGGGGCTGGCGATGCATGGCTTTGCACTGGCCCGCGTCACAAAAGTTGAATGGGAACTGCCCTCGCTCCAGCGGTTTGATGGGCTATTGATCGGCAGCGCCAATGCGATCCGGCTGGGCGGTGCAAACTTGAAGAAGCTGAAACATCTGCCGGTCTATGCCGTTGGAGAAGCGACCGCGCGCGAAGCCGAGGCGGCGGGTTTTGAAGTGGCGTTGCGCGGCACGGG
>CAZOLE010000298.1:0-2665 GCA_964580445.1 uncultured Porphyrobacter sp. | reverse complement strand
TTCCCGTTACTTCGGAAGATAAGAAAGGAAAATATCACGAGTTTCGCACCATTCGCCCGCACACTCTGGGTAAGTTCGGTGACATGCTGAAAGCCGCCGTTTTGCATTCGGCGATGCTGATTTATCTCGATCAATTCCGCTCAGTTGGTCCCAATTCGCCGTGGCAAACACGGCGCAGACAGCGCAGCACTGGTCGCGAGCGTGGGTTGAATGAGAACCTTGCGCGCGAGATCCTTGAACTGCACACGCTGGGCGTCAATGGCGGCTATCACCAAGCCGACGTTACCGAACTGGCGCGGGCGCTAACCGGCTGGACAATCCGAGGGATTATGGCGCGCGCGCGCGCTGCTGAACCGCAATTTAGCGGCGCTGATTTCCTAGCCGAAGCGCATGAGCCGGGCACGCGCACGATCATGGGGCAAAGCTACGCGCAAAAAGGCCCCGACCAAGCACTCGCGATCCTCGATGATCTTGCCACACATCCTTCGACCGCAAAATTCGTGGCGACCAAGCTCGCTCGCCACTTTGCAGGCGACACTCCACCTACGAGCTTGATTGCAAAGCTGGAGAGCGACTTCTTGCGCACCGGCGGTGATCTGGCGAGCCTTTCCCGGACTCTTGTTGAAGCACCCGAAGTCTGGGCGCCCGGTCCGGTCAAATTTCGCGCGCCATTTGAGTGGTTCATCTCCGTCCTACGCATGACGGGCGTCGAAGGTTTGAGACCAAACCTCATCGCAAGAGGATTTCGCGAGTTAGGCCAAATGCCGTGGCATGCACCCTCTCCTGCAGGCTATGATGACATTGCAGAGAGCTGGGCGGGCTCAGATGCTGTTTTCCGGCGCGTAGAGCTGGCTGAGCGGTTGGTGCGCAATGTTGCGTCAGACAAGGTTCTAAAGCGCGCTGAAGCGGCCTTTCCGGGTACTCTAAGCGATCACACACGCACATGGCTAAGCCGCGCGGAAAGCAGCAAGCAAGCGCTCGGGCTGTTGCTGGTGGCGCCAGAAATGATGCGGAGGTAAGCCAATGACACCGACGAGTTTGAACCGCCGCTCGCTTCTCACCGGGTCACTCGCACTGGGTGCCGCTGGATTGGCTTGGCCGCGTATGGCCTTTGCGCAGACTGCGGGCACGAAGAACCTCTTGCTGGTGGTATTGCGCGGCGCGGCCGATGGCTTGGCGATGCTTGCCCCGACTGGGGATTCCGGTTTTTCAGCGCTTCGCGGTGCGGCCCTGCGCGACTATGACAACGCAGCAAAAGCCGATGGAATGTTCGCGATCCATCCGTCTTTCGAGGCAATTGGCTCAGAGTATGCCAAAGGCAACGCACTGTTCGTCCATGCGACAGCGACTGGTTATCGAGAGCGGTCGCATTTCGATGGTCAAAACATGCTGGAGACCGGCGGTGCAAAGCCTTACGCGACACGCGATGGCTGGCTCAACCGGCTAGCCGGATTGGTAGGCGAAGGCGCGGCTGGCAATCCTAGAGCGCTCGCAATTGCACCGACATTGCCGCTGGCCCTGCGCGGCGCTGCCCCAGCGTCCAGCTACGCACCCTCGTCCCTTCCCGAAGCTAGCCAAGACTTTCTTGAGCGGGTGTCTCTGCTCTATCAAAACGATGATCAACTCGGCGAGCTGTGGTCGCGCGCGCTCAAGACACAGGAAATGGCGGGCGACAGCAGTTTACGGAACCTGCGCGATGCCAAAGCTGCAGGCAAGCTCGCCGCTTCGCTGATGACAGGCGCAGAGGGTGCGCGAATTGCAATGATCGAACTGAATGGTTGGGATACGCATGCTAACCAGCGCGCGGCCTTTGCCCGCCATGCCAGCACGCTTGACACATTACTCGGTGCCTATCGCACAGGCATGGGCGATGCATGGAGCAGCACAATGGTGTTGGTCGCAACCGAGTTTGGCCGCACTGCGCGCTATAACGGCACCAATGGAACCGATCATGGCACCGCCAGCGCCACGCTGGTGATGGGCGGAGCACTGCGTGGCGGCCGTGTGATTGCAGATTGGCCGGGTCTCGCCCCAAACGCGCTTTACCAAGGGCGCGATCTAAAGCCGACTATCGCGCTTGAAAGCGTGCTTGCAGGGGCTGCTGCTGAGCATCTTGGACTTGATCCTGTTTTGGCGATGACGCGGCTGTTCCCTGGTCGCTCAGCTAAGCCCCTAGGCGGCTTTGTGCGCAGCTAACCGGCGGGCAGCATGGGACCTATTCGGCAGGCGCCGGTACAGAGCTTTCTTGACCATCTGGATTGGCATCAGCGCGGGCACGGCTGCGCCGATAAAGCAGGAAGAATGTCATAGCCGCCCCTATCAGCGGCAGATAAAAGAACATCAGCCGCCACGTGCTCATTGCCGGGAACAAAGTCTCAACAGAGACAAAGGGTCGGAACAACAGTAGGAACCCGGCTTCCGCGCCCCCTGCCCCACCCGGCGTTGGGATGAGGGCGCTGATTGATTGTACGAAGTACTGGAGCAGCCAGAACACCGCAGGCTGCCACTCGACGCCGAACGCCGCCAGCACCAATCCAGCGATAGAAAAGCGGATACCCCATTGCAGCAGCGCAAGCCCAAGATTGATCGCGGCAATCCATTTGCCGCGCTTGAAAGCAACCTGCCAATCGCCAACAATCTGTTTGAAGAAGCTGCGCAGTTTACG
>CAZOLE010000297.1:0-2670 GCA_964580445.1 uncultured Porphyrobacter sp. | reverse complement strand
GGAAAAAGCCAAGGCTAAAGCTCCTGCGAAGAAGAAAGCGGCGGCGAAAAAGGCATCGGCTAAGAAACCAGCTGCGAAGAAAGCGCCCGCGAAGAAGGCTGACGAGGACGCCAAACCTGCGGCAAAGAAAGCTCCTGCGAAAAAAGCTCCAGCCAAGAAGCCAGCAGCCAAGAAGCCAGCGGCAAAAACTGCTGCTGCTAAGCCCGCTGCGGCGAAGAAAGCCCCTGCGAAAAAGCCTGCTGCAAAGAAACCTGCAGCTAAGAAGGCTCCGGCCAAAAAGGCAGCCGCGAAAAAGGGCTAACTCAGATCATCGGAGCTTAATCGCCCGAGCGGGCGGTGGGCTTCCAAGGTTCGAACGAAGGCGTGGGCAGCTCAGCTGTCCGCGCCTTTTCGTACGCGGCGCCCGCTTTTAGGACAGAGTGATCCTCCCACTTCGCGCCGAAGAAGCTGATGCCGACCGGCAGCCCTTCAATATGGCCCATTGGCACGGTCAAATGCGGGTAACCGGCAATCGCAGCGGGGGAGCCAAAACCGATTGAGCCGTTGAAACTGTCACCATTGACCAGATCGCTGGTCCATGCCGGGCCACGCGTGGGCGCGACGAGGAATTGCACGTTATTATCCGCTAGCAAGACATCGAGCGTCTCGCGGCCTGCGATCCGCACCGCATTGTCGCGGGCTTTCTCATAGGCTTCGCGGTCGGTCGTCGCTTCGGCTTGTTCGAAGATACCTTGGTCGAACCAGCGCATTTCGGTGTCCGGATTTTCCTTGTTGAAGGCGATCAGGTCCGCAAGTGAGCGCGGGGCAATATCAGTGTCTGTTTCGCCTTCGCCTCCGCCAAAGCCGGGAATTGACTCAAGATACTTGCCCATTTCTTCGCGCAATTCGAACAGCAGGATCGTAAAACTGTCATCCCAAAGCGCGCTGTCGATCTCAAACTCGATATCGACCAGCACCGCGCCTGCGCTCTCCAAATCGGCAAGCGCGGTTTCAAACACGCCTGCCAAATCCGCGCGATTGCCGATCTGTTTGCGCATCACTCCGATCCGCACGCCTTGGAGTGAGAAGTCGGATAGCCCAGCGGAGTAATCGGCTACGCGCGGCACATTGACGGTCGCGCCGTCGCGTGCGTCTTCGCCAGCCATCGCGGTTAGCAACAAGGCCGCATCAAAAACCGACTTAGTCATCGGCCCGGCGGTGTCCTGCGTTGTGGAGATCGGCACGATATGACGGCGGCTGACCAAACCGACGCTGGGTTTGAACCCAACCACGCCGTTGATAGAAGCCGGACAGGTGATCGACCCATTGGTCTCCGTTCCAATCGCGCCCCAAGCAAAGCCCGCCGCAATCGCCGCGCCGCTGCCCGAAGACGAACCGCATGAATTGCGGTCTGTCGCAAAGGGGTTTTTGGTCAGGCCGCCCACCGCGCTCCAGCCGCTGGTGGAATTGTCTGATCGGATATTGGCCCATTCGGACAGATTGGTTTTACCAAGGATCACGCCGCCAGCCGCGCGGATATTGGCGATCAAAGGCGCATCACGGCCAGTGCGGTTGTCTTTGAGCGCCAGACTGCCCGCTGTAGTCGCAAATTCACGGGTCTCGATATTGTCTTTGACGAGAATTGTGCGACCTTTGAGTATCCCTGTGTCACGCTTGGCTTCGGATTTGGCGACGGCATCGGCGTCATAGGTGATGACGGCATTCAGTTCTGGGCCGGCATCATCAATCAAGGCTATCCTAGCGATTTCAGCCTCCGTCGCGCCAATAGTCCCTTGATTGGCAAGGGCACTGGCCGAGCACGACAGAAGGAAAAGCGATGCTATTGTGGAGCGTGATGTCATGCCGTCAGAGTGCGCTGACCGGCTTGCAAGTGCAAGTTTGTCTTGCCGAAACTTAGGTCTTTTGCGGCTTGGTTCCCGCGCTTGGATCTTCTTTGGCTAGGATTGCTAGCGGGTCGATCCCTTCTTCTTCAGTCCAAATCCGCTGACATTCTTCATAAGCGCGTGCAGGTTTCATATTGAGATGCGCGCGCGCTTCGTCTGGTGTCATCGCCAAAAGCTCGCGGATGGATTGTTCTGCGATTGGCACACAATCCTTGCCCGCCGCCTTTGCATCCCAGATGGCGCGCAGCACAGGCGCTTTGGTTTTGACACTGCGCTTCATCACCAGTGAGCCCGCAATGCCTAGGATCAGGTGCCCATGGCTTGGCCTTTGCCCAAAGACATAGGCGCCCAACGTCGCTTCGCCCAAAGTATCGCGGCCAATACCAGAGAGCAGGTGCAAAAGGTCATGCGTGTCGCGCAGGCGATCATTGTACCATTCAATCTGATCGTTCGGGCGACCATCTTCGAAGCGGAATTCTTCAAACTCCGCAACCAAGCCTGCCGCGCTCAACCCTTCTTGTTCCATGTAATCGCAATAGGCGTGGGCGAGCGAGCCTTTGGGATAGTCACGCCGCAGCATTTCATGGTCATCAAGAATGTCAGGTAGAAACGGCTCAGTTTCGAGCACGTGCTTGCCTCTTTCCGTTGAAAGGAATGCGGCCACGCGCTTGTCGACATCAACCCAAGGTAAGTGATGGAAAAACTTGAAGACTTCGCTGGTGTCTTCTTTGTCTTTCTTAAATTCGAAGAAGTGATGCCACGCTTTGCGCAAGTTGCGTTTATAGGG
>CAZOLE010000296.1:0-2676 GCA_964580445.1 uncultured Porphyrobacter sp. | reverse complement strand
GCATATAGGGCTTTGCCTACCTGATTAAAATGTTGACGCGTTTCGGCAAGGCTTTGCTTGCAGCGGAGGCGCAGGCGCATTAACCGGGCTCTCGTAATGAACTCACACTCTTCCGAAGAATTCGCTGGCGCGAGCGCCATTCCGTCAAAGCCCGACGCAACAATCGATGTGCGCGACACATTTGGCATCGACATCGATTGGCAAATTCCCGCCTTTAGCGACAATGACGAGCATGTGCCCGAGCTTGATGAAAGCTATGTGTTCGATCACGATACCACGCTCGCGATTCTTGCGGGTTTCGCGCATAATCGCCGGGTGATGATCCAAGGCTATCACGGCACTGGTAAATCGACGCATATCGAACAGGTGGCAGCGCGCCTCAATTGGCCGAGCATCCGGGTTAACTTGGACGCGCATATCAGCCGGATTGATCTGGTTGGCCGTGATGCAATTGTCTTGAAGGATGGCTTGCAAGTCACTGAATTTAAAGAAGGCATTTTGCCATGGGCTTTGCAGCATCCGGTTGCGCTGACCTTTGATGAGTATGATGCTGGCCGTCCCGATGTGATGTTCGTGATCCAGCGGGTGCTGGAATTTGATGGCCGTTTGACGCTGCTTGATCAAAACCGCGTGATCACGCCGAACCCGCATTTTCGTCTATTCGCGACCACCAACACGGTCGGGCTTGGCGATACGAGCGGGCTGTATCACGGCACGCAAGCTATCAACCAAGCGCAAATGGACCGTTGGAACATTGTCAGCGCGCTCAACTATCTTCCTGCTGAAACTGAGCAGAAGATTGTCAAATCTAAGACGCCTGAAGTCGATGATGCGGTGATAGCGGATATGGTCAAAGTTGCTGAACTCACCCGTCAGGGCTTTATGAACGGCGATATCTCCACGGTGATGAGCCCGCGCACAGTCATCACTTGGGCGCAAAACGCTGCGATCTTCAATTCGATGGGCTTTGCGTTCCGCCTTTCATTCTTGAACAAATGCGACGAAGCTGAGCGTGTACTGGTAAGTGAATACTATCAGCGGGTTTTCAACAAAGACTTGCCCGAAAGCGCTGCTCAGGCCTCGTAAAGGTCTCGAATTCTAACTTCGCAACTTGCAGGGCAGTGTTCTATCCTGCTAACACAGTAGGCGATGGGTGTGTTCGACCGATTCCGTAAGAACAAAGGCGACCGGGGTGATCCTGGTGACGCAGATGATCGCGGCGACGACGGTTATTTCGCAACCTATGAAAGCCAGCAGCCCTATGATTGGGAAGGCTATGCCGGGTCGCAAGCGCGCCCCGCACCTGCCGCTGGCCCCGAACCTGACTATGATGATTGGGATGATCGGCTCGATGATATCGACCGCCAGGCTGAGCGTGAGCGAAGGCGCAGAATGCCATGGTGGCGGCTTGCGCATTGGCGCGGGCGGCGCAAGCGTTGGTGGGCGCTGCGGATTCTCACGGCAATGGCGGTCATGTTCTTTGTGTTGGTCGCGTGGCTCGCGATCACAGCGCCGCTTTCCAAGTCTTTAGAACCGATTGCTCCGCCACAAGTCACGTTGCTGGCTAGCGACGGCACGCCGATTGCGCGCAGTGGTGCGATGGTCAACGAGCCGGTTGATGTGGCCGAAATGCCAGACCACGTGAAGGAAGCATTCTTAGCGATTGAAGACAGGCGCTTTTATAGTCACTGGGGCGTTGATCCGCGCGGTATTGCGCGTGCTGCTTGGACTGGGCGCGGCGGCGGCAGCACCATTACACAACAGCTTGCAAAATTTACCTTTCTGACGCCGGAACAAACGCTCACCCGCAAAGCACGCGAAGCTTTGATCGCGTTCTGGCTCGAGGCGTGGTTGTCGAAAGATGATATCCTCAATCGCTACCTGTCCAACGCCTATTTCGGTGACAATCAATATGGATTGCGCGCCGCAAGCTTGCATTATTTCTATCGTAAGCCCGAAAACTTGAAGCCGGAGCAAGCCGCTATGCTCGCCGGGCTTTTGCAAGCACCGTCGCGTTATGCGCCGACGCAAAACTTTGGCAAGGCCAAAGCGCGCATGGATCAGGTCACCGGTTCGATGGTGGCGGCTGGTTATATGACAGAGGCAGAGCGCGAAGCTCTGCCGGTGCCGGTTTTGGATGTGCGCACTCGGAACGATCTGCCGACGGGAACCTATTTCGCCGATTGGGCATTGCCGATTGCGCGCGAAGGGATGGAAGCGAGTTACACTCAGCAGACGCTCACCACGACATTGGATGCCGAGATGCAAGCGCTGGCGAAGCGCGTGACCAGTAGGGCGCGGATCGGCGACGCGCAGATTGCATTGGTGGCGATGCGCCCAACTGGCGAAGTGGTCGCGATGGTGGGGGGCAAGGACTATGCGAGTTCCACCTTTAACCGCGCGACACAGGCCAAGCGTCAACCCGGATCGACCTTCAAGCTATTTGTCTATCTGGCCGCGTTGCAAGCAGGCTGGTCACCCGAAGACGAGATCGCCAATACGCCGATAGAAACAGGGAGCTATCAACCCAAAAATGCTAGCGAAAAATACACCGAGACGCTGACGCTTGAAGACGCATTTTCAACCTCCAGCAATGTCGCTGCGGTGCGATTATTCAACGATGTTGGCAGCGAAAAGGTGATCCGTACGGCGCGCTCGCTTGGGGTGCGCTCGCCT
>CAZOLE010000295.1:0-2686 GCA_964580445.1 uncultured Porphyrobacter sp. | reverse complement strand
GATCGATCACCAGAAATGGCAGGAACAACATAAAGCCGATCTGAAACGCGGTCTCGAGCTCGCTAGTGACAAAGGCCGGCAGCAGGATTGAGAATGGAATATCGGCAGGATTCTCAAACTGACCCACGCCCGCAATATCAGCGAACATCACCAAGTTTGCTTCACGGGTTTGGGCGAGCATGAAGGTATGGAAGGCCTCGCCCGCCGCGGCAATGGCGGCATCTGCATTGAGCGTCCCTGCCGCGTAAGGCTCAATCGCATCAGCGCTGACCATATCCAGCGTCGGCGCCATGATAAACATCGAAAGGAACAACGACAGCCCGACCAAAACCTGTGTCGGCGGTGAACCTTGCAAGCCCAAAGCTTGGCGAAGGATCGAAAGCACAATGAGAATGCGCAGGAAACTCGTCATCATCAATACGATGGCGGGCAGCAGTGTGAGCAAGCTCATCACCAGCAGCAGCTGGATAGTGAAGCTTAGTGAAGACTCGTCGCCTTCCTCATCGCCGCCCAGCGCGCGTTCAATGGCGCTGCCAACACCAGCGGCGTCGGGCACCTCAACCGGCGTGTCCGGCGCGGCGGCGAGCGCTAGATCGGGCAATGCAAACATGGTTAACGCGAGCAAAGCCAAAGCGGCAATACGGGCCATAGCGCTTCGCATCGCGGTCTACTCCGACTGTTCGATATTGGCCGGGCGCGCTTGGGCTTCGCATAGCCGCACCAACCCTTGACGAGAGCATCCCAGCAGGATCTCCCGGCCATGAAAGCGTACCACCGCCAGTTTTAGACCCGGTGCCAGAAGGCTGGTTTCAACCAACTCAATCGCTCGGGTCTTACCCGCATTGGCGCCTACCAATCGTGATTGCAGATAGCGCGTCAATTTGAGGCTACCCCAGATCATCAGGGCGAGCAGCGGCAGCAACAACGCCAACCTTAAGAAGTAATCGAGCATCATGATTGCGGCGGCTCCGGACTGGCTGCGTGCGCTGGTTCTGCTTGCCCATCTGCCGATGTCGCGCTCGGCGCCTCCGTTGTCGCTGGATTGTCCCCGCCAACCTGCACATCGGAAGGGAAACCTGCGCCTGGAGGCGGGGTGTTCTGAACCGGAGGAGGCGGCGGAATACTTACGTTCTCGTCACCAGCAAGACTAACGATACGCAGCGCGAACCGGCCATCTTGTGCGACCACTTCTCCTCGCGCAATCACTTGACCATTGGCGGTTAAATCCAGCAATTCGTCGGTCAACCGATCGAGCGGCACCACACTGCCTTGCTCCAAGGACAGAACATTGCGAAGCGCCATTTCAGTGCGACCCAGTTCCACCGAAAGCCGCACGGTCACATCGCCAAAACGATGCATAGCGGGGTTCAGCGCGCTCATTGTGCATCTCCTTTGGCAAGTGCGTGCGTTAAACGCAGCGCCATGCGATCTTCAAAGGTTCCAATCTGTCCCAAAGCGAGTTGTTTCTTGCCAATCTGAAGCGGCACTTCGCGCGGCATCTTGAGTGGCAATTCATCACCCGGCGCGAGCTCTTCGAGCCGCTTGAGCGACAGGTCGAGCTCGCTCAGCACCGCTGTGAGGGGCAATGAAATCGCGGCAAAAGATCCGCTTTTGCCGTCGCTGGGTTGGTGATCGACAGGGGCGATCGCGCCCGCAGCTCCCAAACCTGGCAACATATCATCAAGCCGTTCTTGCGGGAGCGCCATCAAAGTCTGCCACGTTTCGCCCTCTCCCAAGGAGAGCGCGAGGATGAAGACAGCACATTGTGCATCGGGCTCAAACGCCTTCAAACGCGACGCGCTTTCGCTGCGAACAATCACTTCGCTTTGCGCGCCCTGATCGTCGCAATTTTCGCTTGATTGAGTAAGAACCCTCGCGACTGCGCTGGCGACTTGTTCAACAGTCAGAGATGCAGAACGGGGCAAAGTCTCCGGTGCTTTGTCAGGCACCGCGCCGGTTCCTCCAAATGATAGATCGGTGAGCGCAACCGCGGTCGCGCAATCCACGGAGAATAGCGCCGTGCGATCTTCAGCGCCGCAGCGAAGGAGGCTGTTCGCGGCCACTGGACCAATCCGCGTAAGCACATCAACTCCGCTGATGGTTTCGCCCGTACTGACCGTCACTGACAGCTTTCCGCCAGAGAATATCGCTGACAGTTCTCCGCTTAGCCCTTGCGCGAGATCGCGACGCCACGCGTTTATTGCTGCGTCGCGCTCTTCGGGGTGAGGACCGCGCGACATCAGTTCTGCGCAATGCTGAGCCACCGGGCGAGCTTGGTCAAAAGACTGTGCGAGGTTCATTGCACCAGCAACCCTTTGAAATGCACAGACTCGATGCCGCCGAACCCTTCGTTCTCTTCAAGCACTGCGTTGATGGCTTTGGTCAGGTCTTCGGCGAGCCTTTTTTTGCCTTTAACATCATAGATGTCGGCCTCTGGCGTCGAGGCGAGCTGCGCCAAGATCGCAGAGCGGATCGCCAGTTCGTGGTTCTGCACCCATTGCAGCACCCGCCCATCATGGCGGGTCGACACCGCAAGATCGACTTGGATCAGCGACGAAGATGCTGCGAGGTTGGAGGTAAAACTTTCATCAAAGCTGTAATAGATTGAGCGGTATTCGCTTCCGCCTTCGCCATACACAACCGGGCCGGCATCCTTACCTTTTGAGCTGTCGGCCGTCTCGTAAGG
>CAZOLE010000294.1:0-2688 GCA_964580445.1 uncultured Porphyrobacter sp. | reverse complement strand
ATCCAGCATATATCGGAACAGGGGAATACGAAAGAGTTCTTCTTTGGCCATGTACTTGTTCAATCCTTTGCAGCAGCGCGAAAATGCGCTGGTCGATGCTGGCGCACCACTTAGCGATGGCGACAACAAAAGGGAAGCCTCGCGCGTTACGGGCGCCAAATCAAAAAAAAGCGGGATAGCAATCCCAATGTCGCGCGTTGAGTGCGCGCGCGGTGCAAACTGATACAATCCGAGTGTTTTATCCTCCCCGATGAAAGTTCATTGAAACACCATGACCTCTATCTCCTTACTTAGAAGCCCCCTTTTGGCGGGCGTTTGCTTTGCTAGCCTGTCGATCCCGAGTGCTTTGGCTGCTCAAAATCTCCCGACGCCAGCCTCCCCCACCGAAGACCCAGATTCTCTTGATGAAAGTGAAACCGACATCAGCGCCGATGGCGGGATCGTTGTTCAAGGACGAAGGCTGCGCGGGCAGTTATTGGTTGATCAAGCCCCGGTTCTGGAACTCAATGAAGAGGATATCGCAGCAGAAGGCGTGACCTCGATCGCTGACCTCATCACGCAAATTACCGATCAATCCGGTTCTGCGCGCGGTCGTGGCGGCGGTGGTCGCCCGGTTATCCTTATCAATGGCGTTCGCATTGGGTCTTTTCGCGAGTTCCGCAATTACCCACCCGAAGCGCTCTCGCGGGTCGAGGTTTTCCCTGAAGAAGTCGCGCAGCGTTTCGGTTTTCCGCCAGATCGGCGGGTGATCAACTTGATCCTCAAAGAAAGCTACAGCAACGCCGAACTTGAGTTTGAGTTTGAAGGGCCATCGAGTGGGGGCAATTACACCCGCGAACAAGAATTTGGTTATCTCCAGATCGCCGATGGTGCGCGCATCAACGTCAACCTAAGCGCGAATGATACGTCGCTGCTTACCGAAGATGAGCGCAGCATCATCCAGACTGACGGCTCGATTTCGGATGTGGCTGGTGATCCCGATCAGGCGCCATTCCGTAGCTTGATATCGGACAGCCGCAGCTTTGATGCCAATCTTAGCTGGGCAAAGGCTTATATCGACAGCGGCACTTCGGTCAGCGCCAACGTCAATTACGCGCGCAACGATTCGCTCAGTTTGCAGGGTTTGAATGCGGTAACGCTCACCGATGCAAACGGGACGAGCGTGTTGCGCACTTTCGGCGAAGACACCCCGCTTACTCAGCGCACTGCGCAGGATTTCGTCAATGCATCGGGTTCTTTAACCAAACCCGTGGGCAATTTCCGTCTGACCAGCACCTTTGACAGCGGCTTTTCAGAAACAACCCAAGTGATCGCCAACCGTGTCGATGTCAGTGATTTTCAAACTCAAGCGCTTGTTGGCACGCTGGCATTGGACGGGACGCTGCCATCGAGTGTCAACGGTGGGTTTGATACCGCTTTCACGCGCAGTCTGAACGCGCAAACGCTCAACACATTGCGCGGACCCATAGCGCAATTGCCCGCTGGTGATCTTCTGGTGACGTTTGATGTGGGCTATGATTGGCAGCGTTTGCAGACGTCCGACACCCGCACCGCTCAATCGGTTGAACTTACACGCGGTGACTTGTCGACAGGTATGAACCTTGTGGTACCGCTGACCAGCACAAGCACTGGTTTTGCCGACGCTTTGGGCAGTTTTTCGCTGAACGCACAAGTCGGACTCAACCACTATTCCGACTTTGGCACGCTGGGCGATTATACACTGGGCCTGACATGGAAGCCGTTCGACAATCTCGACCTGTCAGTAAATTATATCCAGCGCGAAGTTGCACCGGCCTTATCCTCTCTGGGCAATCCAGAAGTCACAAACCTCAACGTGCCCATCTTCGATTTTACGAACAATGAATCGGTGCTCGCGACGGTTATCACAGGGGGTAATCCGAACCTGCTCGCGGAGACACAGCGCGACTGGAAATTCGCCGCCAATTGGGAACTTCCGTTTTGGAGTGGTGCGCGCATCACGTTGGAATACATCCGCAATCGTTCGGATGATGTGACAAGCGCTTTTCCGACACTGACGCCCGAGATCGAAGCGGCGTTTGCAGATCGTGTGACGCGGGATGCAGGCGGCACTTTGCTGGCGGTCGACCGGAGGCCAGTGACATTCTCTGAAACGCGCGCGGAGCGGCTCCAAATCGGTTTTTCCAAACGAGGGACGATCGGCGGTGGTCAACGAGGTGGACAACGCGGTGGACGAGCGGAAGCGCGCGGTGGTGA
This sequence comes from uncultured Porphyrobacter sp., assembly GCA_964580445.1. GTDB lineage: Bacteria > Pseudomonadota > Alphaproteobacteria > Sphingomonadales > Sphingomonadaceae > Erythrobacter. Next base: position 453 of record CAZOLE010000294.1, on the reverse strand, counting down.
GGCCCGTGGCCGTTCCTCCGCGGCTGGCGGCGGCGCACCTCAGGGCGCTGCAGCACAACGCGGTGGCGGCGAGCGTCAAGGACGGCGCGGACCTCCGGGGGCGGGCGGTTCACCCAGCGCGGATCAACGCGCGGCCTTTTCCCAGTTTCGGACTCGCATTTGCGCTGATGATGGCTTGGAAGTGCTGACGCGGTTGGTGCAAGCGGTTGAGAATGGCGAAGACCTATCGGGCACGATCCCCGGCTTTGATGCACAACGTTTTGAGCGCTTGCTTAGCCGCGTGCGCGGCGAAGATGGTAAGGTTGATCCCGAACGCTTGGCAGCAATGCGCACCCGCATCTGCAGCTTTGACCCATCTAACGCTGGTGGCCGCGGTCCAGCAGCGGGCGGCGATGGCGCTGTGGCACAAGGGGCCGACGGCCCTTCGGGCGCACCAGCGCGCGGCACCAGCGA
>CAZOLE010000293.1:0-2714 GCA_964580445.1 uncultured Porphyrobacter sp. | reverse complement strand
CGCTGAGGCATTGGCATTCTTTCAAGTCGAACCAGATATGACCGTCGCTGAGTTTGCTCCCGGTGGCGGTTGGTACACACGCGTATTGGCGCCTTATGTGTCGTCGGAAGGCAAATATCTGGCGTTCAATTATGACAGCAGCGCGCGTCAATATGACAGCCGCGCACAGGAAGCTCGGTCAAAGGGTTGGACCGAACGGTTCTCCGCCGCCGTGGGTGAAATGCTGGGATCCGATCCAGTCACGGCGTTCGAATATGACGAAGTACCCGAAGAAGTAGAAGGCACCGTTGATCGCGTCCTTATCTTCCGTTCGATGCATGGCCTGAATATTAGCAACAATGCTGATGTTGTCATTCGCACAGCTCGTAAAATGCTCAAAGATGACGGCATGATTGGCGTTGTTCAGCACCGCGCTCCTGAAGGCGCGAGCTGGGATGACTACGTTGCGCGCCAACGCGGCTATTTGCCACAAAAGGTGGTTGTTGCGATTTTCGAAGCCAATGGTTTTGAGCTTGTCGCAAGCAGCGAGATCAACGCCAATCCCAAAGACCCGGCGAATTGGGAACGCGGCGTGTGGACGCTGCCTCCTGTGCTTACCACGGGCGAGGACGATGCGAAGCGCTCTGAATATCTCGCCATTGGCGAGAGCAATCGGATGACGCTGTTGTTCAAAAAAGCCGACTAACAGGTTAAAGGGCGGCGTATGACCAAACTCACAGTCGCCGCCCTTCAACTGCCGCTTGCGCGGGCAAGCGAGGCGGACAATATCGCGGCGGTTGCTGCTCTGATCGAACAGGCCGCTGGCAAAGGCGCGCAATTGATTCTGCCTCCAGAATTGTTCTCCGGCTCTTATTTCTGCCGGGTCGAAGACGAAGCATTGTTCGCGCTAGCACATTCTGTCGGTGAGCATCCCAGCGTCATCGCTATGCAGGAACTGGCCGCGCGGCTGCGGGTCACGATCCCGACCAGCTTTTTCGAGCGCGACGGTCAGCATTACTACAACACAATTGCGATGATTGGCCCGGATGGCGCTCTTTTGGGTACTTACCGCAAGAGCCATATTCCCGACGGTCCTGGCTATGAAGAAAAGTTCTATTTCCGCCCCGGCAATGACGGGTTCAAGGTTTGGGATGTGCCGGGCGAAGGCGGCGAATCAGTTCGCGTGGGTATCGGCATATGCTGGGATCAATGGTATCCGGAAGCAGCGCGGGTGATGGCCCTCAAAGGCGCTGAATTGCTGCTTTATCCCACCGCTATCGGTTCAGAGCCCTATGATTCCGACTTTGACACCAGCCGTATCTGGCGCCGCGCGATGATCGGCCATGCGGTCTCGAACTGTATGCCGGTAGTGGCGGCGAACCGGATCGGCGCAGAGGGGCCGGCCGACGCACCTCAGACATTCTACGGCCACTCGTTCATCGCTGATGAGTGGGGCGATATTGTCGAAGGCTTTGGCGCAGATGAAGAAGGCTATCTGATCGCCACTTTCGACATGGCCGAGGCGGCAAAGCACCGCGCGGGGATGGGCTTTTTCCGGGATCGCCGCCCGCAACTTTATGGCCGGATCGTCGAGGACATTTGACGCAGCTTTATCTGATTGCGCTCGGCTCGAATATGCGTGTTCCCGCAATCGGCGGGCCACGGCGGGTGTTAGAGGCTGCGGTGAATGCGTTAGAGGAGCACGCGATCACAGTGCTCGCGGCCTCGCCCATTATGGACAGTGCACCGCTTGGGCCATCGCTCCGGCAATATGCCAATGCGGCGGCGGTGATTGAGACGGCTCTTGAGCCACCAGACCTCCTAAAGACACTTCATCAAATTGAACATGATTTCGGACGTGGGCGCGATCAGCGTCGGGGTCAGCGCTGGCGCGCGCGTGCACTCGATCTCGACATTGTATTGTGGAGCGGCGGAATCTGGACAGACAACGCGCTCAACATCCCACACCGCGAATTCAGGCGCCGCGATTTCGTCTTACAACCGGCCTGTGCCATTGCCGCAAATTGGCGGGACCCGATAACCGGATTGGCCATCGCTCACCTCCTAGCGCGCCTCCACAAGACGAAAAAATGGGCGCCTGACCCAATGGTCAGACGCCCTCTTTTCCTTCCGCAAGGAAATTCTTAAGCGGCTGTCACTTTGCTGCGACGGCGACGGCCAAGACCAAGCGCGATCAATGCAAGACCAAACAAGCCAAGCATACCAGGCGCTGGAACTTCAGTAGCGGTGAAGCCAGTGATCCGGCGAACGTAGTCGCCGCCCACGATCGGATTGCCCCAGTTCGCCCAAAGGTTAAACCGTTCGCCGCCGTTTCTCGTGAGCAACATCTCAGGGTGCCGCGGATCGCTTGAGACAGGTTGGAACGCGCCGTTGATCAGGCGTGAGCCTGAAATAGAAGTCAGAGTGGCCGACAGAGACGGGCTTGCGCCGCCCTGGAAACTGGCGAATTCTGGGCTTGAAAAGGTTGCGTTGATGTCATCGCCAACCCATGTGCCAGTTCCCGCATCAGTATCGATGGTCAGAACGTCGCCGTCATTAAACGTATACTCGAAGATGGTTGCAGATGCCGGAGCAGCGACAACCATACTTGTAGCGGCAAAACCGATTGCTGCTTTTTTGATGAGTGCTTTCATAATGGCCCCCTAATTCCTTTCAAAGGTCCGTCTTCAGATATTTCCGCGTCGCACTGTGCAAATGCAGCCGCCGAATTGGTA
>CAZOLE010000292.1:0-2715 GCA_964580445.1 uncultured Porphyrobacter sp. | reverse complement strand
GTGCTGCCGACACCACTCTGCCCGTCAAACTGGTCCATGCCAGTCGCGGTAAAGTCGCTCGGGCCGAACCCATTGCTGCGCTCTACTCGGCGGGCCGCGTGCGCCATTGCGGAATATTTCCGCAGCTCGAAGACCAATTGTGCGGATTGATGATCGGCGGTGAATATGCCGGACCGGGCCGTTCGCCAGACCGGGCAGACGCTTTGGTCTGGGCGTTAAGTGAATTGATGCTGGGACGCCGCGCGCGACCTAGCGTGCGACAAGTCTGACAAAGGACAATCTATGAGCTTCCTCGACGATCTGCTCTCCGCCTTCAAAGGTGGGGAGGAAAACCGCGTGCCGCTCGCGCCTGGCTATCTACAAGGCTTACCGGGTGCATTCGAGACCAGCGCACCAACACTGCACTTTGAATACACCACTGCCGTCAAACAGAGCTTTCTATCCAATCCCGTGGCACAGCGCGCCGTCCGGATTGTGGCAGAGGGTATTGGGCAGTGCCCTTTGGCTAGCAGTGATCCGAATGTTACCGCGCTTGTCACAGCGACCAGTGCAGGCCAACCATTGTTAGAAACGCTCGCCGCGCACATTCTGTTGCATGGCAATGGCTATGTTCAGATCGTCAAAGATGCGAGCGGAAAGCCGTTTGAACTGTTCGCCTTGCGCCCTGACCGGGTGCGTGTTGTCTCTGGCCCGGATGGCTGGCCTTGCGCCTTCGAGTATCGCGTGGGCGGTCAACTGATTACCATCCCCATAGAAGATGAAAGCGGATGGCCCAATGTCATCCATATCAAGTCGATGCACCCGCTTGAAGATCACTATGGCGCGGGCGCTCTGGCCGCCGCGCAGCAAGCGGTTGCGATCCACAACGCGGCAGCCGAATGGAATCGCGCGCTGCTCGAAAACGCTGCCCGACCTTCTGGCGCATTGGTCTATGAAACCGATGATGGTGGTGGGCTTACCAAAGATCAATTTGAGCGGTTGAAGTCTGAACTGGCCACGGCCTTTTCAGGTTCCGGCAATGCGGGTCGCCCGATGCTGCTTGATGGCGGGCTAAAATGGCAAAGCATGGCTTTATCGCCCGCAGATATGGATTTTGCGACGTTGAAAAGCGCCGCGGCGCGCGAGATCGCGCTGGCCTTTGGTGTGCCGCCGATGCTGCTCGGGATTCCCGGGGACAACACTTACTCAAACTACCGCGAAGCCAATCGGGCTCTGTGGCGGCTGACGCTAATGCCACTCGCCAACAAGCTGTTTGGCGCACTGCGCGAAGGGCTTGAACCGTGGTTTCCGCAAGCAAGTCTAGCGGTGGATCTCGACCGCGTAACCGCGCTTTCTGAGGACCGTGAACGGCTTTGGAAACAGGTCTCGGACGCGGAGTTCCTGACCCGCGCGGAAAAGCGCGAAATGCTGGGCTTGCCCGCTGAGGAGTGTGAAAGATGAATCGCGAAGACATGCTCGCCAACCTTATGGCTCAAGCCAATGATGAAGGCGCCGATATCGTGACTTTGCGCGCGATCATCGAAGAAACAAGCGAACTCGCCGCAACCCGCGCTCTGGAACGCCTCGGCTTGGCCGACGCCAGTGCCAGCGATGATCTCGACGAACTGCGCGAACTGCTCGGCGCTTGGCGCGATGCTAAATCGAGCGCGTGGAAAGCCTTTGTGGATTGGTTGGTTCGCGGCTTACTGGCTTTGCTGCTTATCGGAATAGCGTTCCGGCTTGGCGTTTGGGAGCTCTTCTGATGGGGGACCAATCGACCCGATTTGCAGGATATGCCGCCTTGTTCAACATCCCCGATGCGGACCGTGACACGATCCGCCAGGGGGCGTTTTCCGAAACCTTGGAGGCGCGTGGGCTGCCGCTTCCGCTGCTTTGGCATCACCGTCCCGACCAAGTTATCGGCACGGTTGAAAGCATTGCAGAAGACAAGCGCGGTTTGCGTGTCGTCGCGCGCCTCGATCGGCACAACAGTCGCGCCGCAACTATGTTGAAACGTGGTGCTGTGAGCGGCCTTAGCTTTGGCTACCGCGCGCGCAAAGCGCACCATAGCGATCAGGGACGCGAGCTGACCGCCATTGATCTGTTCGAAGTGAGCTTAGTCACCCACCCACTCCAACATGGCGCAAGAGTGCATCTTATCGCCTGAGTTACCCAACAATCCCAATCCCCGACTGGCCGCCACTGGGGCGGCCTTTTTTATGCCCAACCGAAAGGCCCAATACCCAATGGATATCACTGTGACCCCTCCCACTGTTAGCACTCCTAAAGTCCAAGCCGATCCGATGGCAGAAAGCTTCGACATCGTGTCACGGCAAGACAAAGCCGAGGCCGACATCACCTCTCTACGCAGCGATGTCGATGAAGTGAAAGCGCGGCTCGACAAAGTGGCGCGCGCTGCCACTCGCCCAGCAATGGCCGCGGCTTCGATGGAAAGCGAAGAGGTCAAAGGCTTCGTCAATGGATATTTGCGCCGTGGCCAGACCGCGCAGTTCAAATCACTCAGCGGCGCGACACCAAGCGATGGCGGCTACGCTGTTCCGCGCCAAATTGATGCTGTGATTGCTCGCGAGCTCGCTGAGATCAGCCCAATCCGCTCAATCGCGCAAGTCGTGCAAACTGGCAGCGCTGGCTATCGCAAGCTTGTATCCACTGGCGGTACCGCATCAGGTTGGGCCAGCGAAACCGCTGGACGACCCGAAACCGACACACCAAACT
>CAZOLE010000291.1:0-2731 GCA_964580445.1 uncultured Porphyrobacter sp. | reverse complement strand
TGACAATAGCAACCACACGGCCCTCGCCGGAGGTCGCAGCATAGCCAGTGAACTCGCTTGCACCTTCGCGCTCGGCAATATCGAACCAAACCTCACCCGACGCCGCTTCGCCAGAACCCTTCCAAGCCGCGCGCGCCGCCTCCTTCTGACGGGTCATCGCCGCATCAAAACCCCCGCGATCAACCGCGATCCCGCGTGCGCGCAAGGCGTCTTCGGTAAGGTCATATGGGAAGCCATAAGTGTCATAGAGCTTGAACGCAGTTTCGCCATCCAACTCGCCGCCCTCACCCATGCTACCGGTCGCCTCGTCGAGCAGTTTCAATCCTTTATCAAGCGTGCGGCGGAACTGTGTCTCTTCGCGCAGCAACACTTCCTCGATCAGCGCTTGTCCGCGAACAAGCTCAGGGAAGGCCTGACCCATTTCGGTCACGAGGCTTGGCACAAGGCGATGCATCAATGGTTCGCTCGAACCCAAAAGGTGCGCATGTCGCATGGCCCGGCGCATGATCCGGCGAAGGACATAGCCTCGCCCCTCATTCGACGGGAGAACGCCGTCAGCCATAAGAAAACTCGTCGAACGCAAATGGTCGGCAATCACCCGGTGACTAGCGGTCTGTTCGCCTTGCGCTGCAACACCGGTCAAACTCTCAGATGCCGAAATCAGCGCCTTAAAGGTGTCAGTATCATAATTGTCATGAACGCCTTGCAGGACCGCTGCGACCCGCTCGATCCCCATTCCGGTGTCAATTGAAGGCTTAGGCAAGTCTGAACGCGAACCATCGGCCGCCTGATCAAATTGCATAAAGACCAGATTCCAGATTTCGACGAAGCGGTCGCCATCCTCATCAGGACTACCCGGAGGCCCACCGAAAATGTGATCGCCGTGATCGTAGAAAATCTCAGAGCATGGACCGCATGGCCCAGTCGCACCCATCGACCAAAAGTTGTCATTGGTTGAAATGCGGATGATCCGCTCTTCGGGAAGTCCAGCAATCTTGCGCCACAGATCGAAGGCCTCATCATCGGTGTGATACACCGTTGCCGTAAGCTTATCGGCCGGTATGCCCCATTCACGGGTGAGCAGCGTCCACGCGTGGCTGATCGCTTCTTCCTTGAAATAGTCGCCAAACGAGAAGTTGCCGAGCATTTCGAAGAAAGTGTGGTGGCGCGCCGTATAGCCAACATTATCAAGATCATTGTGCTTGCCACCGGCCCGCACACATTTTTGCGAAGAGGTAGCGCGCGGCGCGGTCGGAGTTTCAAGCCCGGTAAAGACATTCTTGAACGGCACCATGCCCGCATTCACGAACATCAAGGTGGGGTCGTTGTAAGGCACCAAAGGTGCACTCGGCACGGTTTCGTGTCCTGCACTCGCAAAATAGTCGAGAAAAGAACGGCGCAGATCGTTGGTCGACGTCATAATCCAAGGGAGTTAGGCATTGTCGAGCGAGCGGGCAAGCCAGTGTGTGCCTCGCTGCTCCTGAAATGTTCGATCTGAGTGACCGGTACGCTCAATAAAGCACTAAATTTGGGACGCAGACACAGAAAAACCGGCGTTGCCATCGGGGAAGGCGGACGCCGGTTTTCCGGTCTCTCGGGCTCGAGCACAAACTCAATAACAGCCCGCTTAAGGAAAGATCACTCAGACTCCGCGTCCGGCCCAGCCATCATCTCCTCGGCAACCTCGTCGGTTTTACCGCGAATAGCGGCTTCCAACTGGTCGCAAACTTCTGGATTCTCGGCGAGATAGGTCTTGGCGTTCTCTCGCCCCTGCCCAATCCGCACACTGTCATAGGAATACCAACTGCCCGACTTCTCAACGATCCCGGCTTTCACCCCAAGATCAAGGATCTCTCCCCTTTTCGAGATGCCTTGGCCATACATGATGTCGAACTCGACCTGTTTGAACGGCGGTGCGACTTTGTTCTTTACAACTTTCACACGGGTAGAGTTGCCGACCACTTCATCGCGGTCCTTGATCTGACCCGTACGACGAATGTCGAGCCTAACCGACGCATAGAATTTCAGCGCATTACCACCGGTCGTCGTTTCAGGATTGCCGTACATCACGCCAATTTTCATCCGCAGTTGGTTGATGAAGATCACCATGCATTTCGAACGGTTGATCGATCCGGTCAGTTTACGCAGCGATTGGGACATAAGCCGCGCTTGAAGACCGACATGGCTATCGCCCATCTCACCTTCAATTTCAGCGCGAGGAACAAGCGCTGCAACCGAATCGACCACCAACACATCAATCGCGTTCGAGCGCACGAGAGTGTCAGTAATTTCCAACGCCTGTTCACCCGTATCAGGCTGAGAGACGATCAATTCATCAATATCCACGCCCAGCTTCTTGGCATAGACAGGATCGAGCGCGTGCTCGGCATCAACAAAGGCCGCAGTACCACCTGCCTTTTGCGCTTCCGCAATACAGTGAAGCGCTAAAGTGGTTTTACCGGAGCTTTCCGGACCATAAATCTCAATAACCCGGCCCTTTGGAAGTCCCCCAATACCAAGTGCAATGTCGAGACCCAATGAACCAGTTGAAACAGATTCAACTTCCATTGCCTCTTTAGAGCCCAGCTTCATCGCCGACCCCTTACCAAAGGCGCGGTCTATTTGTGAAAGTGCAGCATCTAGTGCCTTTTGACGGTCCACGTTACCTTTATCCTTCTCGACGAGTTTAAGTTGCGTAGACATCGCATGACCTCCTGTGCTTGCATAGAGG
>CAZOLE010000290.1:0-2738 GCA_964580445.1 uncultured Porphyrobacter sp. | reverse complement strand
GTTGTGACTGTGCCAGACACTCCGCTAGGCATATTGGGCTTGGCGGTGTGCTATGATCTACGTTTTCCGGCATTGTTCGAAGAGTTGGGCAACCGCAATTGTGATGCCATTGCTGTGCCAGCGGCTTTCACAGTGCCAACCGGGCAAGCGCACTGGCATGTTATGATGCGCGCCCGCGCAATTGAAGCGCAAACCTTCGTTATCGCTGCTGCCCAAGTGGGCAAACACGAAGATGGGCGAGAAACCTATGGCCACAGTCTCGTGGTTGATCCGTGGGGTGATATCTTATTGGATTTGGGCGAGGAGGGCCCTGGCATAGGCTACTGTGACATCGAACTCTCGCGCATCAATGAGGTGCGTTCGCAAATCCCAAGCCTTGCCAATCGTCGCAAAATCCCCAATTCACCCGCAACATGATTGTCTATGATCTGCAATGCGAGGGTGGCCACCGGTTTGAGGGGTGGTTTGGTTCTTCGAGTGATTTCGAGGATCAAAACGCGCGCGCGCTAGTAAGCTGCCCAACCTGCGGGTCATCAGGGGTTGAAAAAGCACCTATGGCACCTGCGGTTCCGGCTAAGAGCAATTCGAGCAAGGCCGAAACGACGCCGAGCAATGCAACGGCATCGCAGCCTGTCTCAAACGCCCCTATGCCACCTGAGATGGAGAAAGCTGTCAAGGCACTCGCTAAGGCACAGGAAAAAGCGCTTGAGAGCAGCACATATGTCGGCGATAAGTTCACCGAGCAATCGCGTGAAATGCACTATGGGGAACGTGATGAAGCACCCATACACGGGCAAGCGAGCCTGAAAGAAGCCAAGGCACTGGTCGATGAAGGGGTGCCTATCGCGCCGCTTCCATTTCCAATTGCGCCACCTGACAAGTTGAACTGATTGATTGGTCGTGCGTGGCTGCTACTATAGTGGTCGTGGGGCCCCGTAGCTCAGCCGGATAGAGCATCAGATTCCTAATCTGAGGGCCGCGTGTTCGAGTCACGCCGGGGTCACCACCAATCAAAAAAGGCGCTCGGCAAATCCGCAGTGACGATAGTGTCATTCGGAAACAGCCGTAGCGCCTTTTATCCGCGGCCTGTCAAAGGGCCGGTGATACGATCAAAGGCATTCGGTGGAACCGGAGTGATCAGACGTTAATCTGACCATTCGGTAAAGACCGTAGTGCCTTCACTTAGGTGGCTAAACAATTGTCCCTAAAGAATGGTTAACAAATCGCAGCATCCCTTATGCGGGGAGGAAGCTTGCGGCGCGCGCCGTATCAATCACACCTTGTGCAAGTTCGGTTGGCCGATCCTCCTGACAGAAGTGGCCACAGGTCGAAAGCATCGCGTGTGGCATGTCTTTTGCGCCGCTAATCCGATCGATCAGGGGCTGTGCCAATCCGCCGGTGACCGGGTCATCTTCGCCAAACAGAGTGAGGAATGGCCTGTCGAAAGTTGCCAATCCTTCCCATGCGACCTTGTTCTGAGCGATGCCATCCATCCCATCTTCTACCGGGACGAGTTGCGGGAAGGCGCGTGCACCTGCTTTGCTCGGTTCATCTGGGAACGGCGCGTCATAGGCGGCGATCTCTTCGGGTGTTCTGTCGGTCGCGGTTGCGCGTTGAAGCAGCTCACCGATTTGAAACTCGGGGGAAGACTTTGCAAATTCCCGCCAAGCAAGAAAGGCCGGGGAGGGCGTCCCACCGGTTGGCAAGAAAGTGTTGCTCGCGACCACGCAGGAGAAACGCTCGGGCGCTTCGCCAACCATACGCAGCCCCAAAAGCCCGCCCCAATCCTGACAGAACAACGCGGCGGGTTCGGGCACCACTGTGTCGCGCCATTGACTGAGCCAACTAATGTGGCGGTCATAGGTGTAAAAGCCGATGTCGCTCGGCTTATCGCTCTTCCCGAACCCGATAAGATCGGGCGCGAGGCAGCGAAATCCTGCGTCGACAAGCAGTGGGATCATCTTGCGATAAAGAAAGCTCCAACTTGGCTCTCCATGGAACAGCAGGACTGGGGGCGCATCCTTCGGTCCTTCGTCGACATAGTGCATTCGACCAGTATGTCCGTCGCCAAGTTCAATCTGGACCCAGTGCTCCGCGAAATCGTAGTCGGGCAGCTTTGCGAAACGGGCAGGATCATAAGTTAGGATGTCCATTATTCTCTCCTCTAGTCGCTTGTTTATCAGGAACGCGATGAGGCGCCAGAGCGCATTCAATCCAGCATTGCTAGCATTGTCGACAGGTGGACTTTCGGGAGCGACGAAGGATAAGGCAGGTCAAAATTTGAAGGCTAAAACAACATGCATAACGAATCCGAAGAACTTGCGGAAATCCGCCGCGCAGTTCGTGCACTTTGTGACGGGTTTCCCGGCGAGTATTGGCGCGCCAAAGACGCTGTTCGCGAATATCCAAGCGAATTTGTCGATGCGCTAACTCAAGCGGGTTTTCTCGCCGCGCTCATCCCAGAGGAATATGGCGGGAGTGCGCTCAGTTTAGATGCTGCCTGCGTGATCATGGAAGAGATCCAAGCTTCAGGGTGCAACGGCAGCTCAGCGCATGCCCAAATGTACAATCATGAACACATTACTGCGCTATGGCAGTAAAGCGCAGAAATCGGAGTACTTGCCAAAAATCGCGGATGGCACGCTGCGCTTACAGGCGTTTGGCGTATCCGAGCCTACCAGTGGAACCGACACTCTCAGCCTGAAAACCAGAGCGGTGCGTGACGGCGATGAGTATGT
>CAZOLE010000289.1:0-2739 GCA_964580445.1 uncultured Porphyrobacter sp. | reverse complement strand
CGCCAATCGCGCAGGATCAACCGCTCGGTCTCATGGCGAAAATCAGCCATTGAGGAGTCGTGCTGCATGGGGTGCGTGGTAGGTTAAAACGCCGCTGCAGCCTGCGCGTTTGAACGCGGTGAGCGTCTCCAAAACCAGCGCATCGCGCTCACCCGCACCCGCCGCAACTGCCGCTTCGATCATCGCATATTCGCCTGAGACTTGATACGCGAAGACAGGCACGCCGAACGTCTCTTTCACTCTCCTTGCAATATCAAGATAAGGAAGGCCGGGTTTGACCATCACGCTGTCTGCGCCTTCGTTCAAGTCGAACTCCACTTCGCGCAAAGCCTCATCGCTGTTTGCCGGGTCCATCTGATAGGTCTTTTTGTCGCCCTTAAGCAGGCCGCCCGAGCCGACGGCATCGCGGAATGGGCCGTAAAAGGCGCTCGCATATTTGGCGGCGTAGCTCATGATTTGAACATTAGGAAACTCGCCCATTTCCAGCGCCATACGGATCGCGCGTACGCGGCCATCCATCATGTCGGACGGGGCGATGATGTCCGCGCCGGCCTGCGCTTGGTTCAGCGCTTGATCGACCAGCACTGCGATTGTCTGATCATTCACAACATAGCCAGCATCATCGATCAGCCCGTCTTGACCGTGGGTGGTATAAGGATCGAGCGCCACATCGGTGAGCACGCCCAAATCATCGCCGCACGCGTCTTTGATTGCTCGGATCGCGCGACACATCAGATTGTCCGGGTTTAACGCTTCTCCGCCATCATCGCTGCGTCGTTCGGCTTGCGTATTGGGGAACAACGCGACGACCGGAATGCCCAGCGAGACAGCTTCTTTCGCCCGAGCGACAATCCCATCGACAGACCAACGCGAAACGCCTGGAAGCGTCGCGATCGGCTCTTCGACACTGTTGCCTTCGGTCACAAAGAGCGGCCAGATCAAATCCGCAGGGGACAGCCAATTTTCGCGGTGGAGCGAGCGACTCCACCCAGTGGCTCGGGTGCGGCGCAGGCGGGTGTTGGGATAGTTGCCGGTCATAATCTGCGTGTTGCCGCAAATTGTGCGGCGGCGCAATCGACCCGGCGGCTAGCGCGACGACAGGGACCCGTCGATCTTCTCAATCTCTCGCTTAGGCTCATCAATTTCACTGGCCAAAGGCGTCAGGTCTTCGAGCGCAGCGCCCGTTTCAATATCGCGATAGGCGATCAACTGGCGGCGGAAATCGAGGAGCTCAGTGCCTTCGAGTTGCGAGCGGGTAACATAACTAACGCTCAGCGGATTGATCGCGCGGCCATTGCGATACATCTCATAGTGCAAGTGCGGCCCAGTAGAGAGGCCGGTTGAACCGACATAGCCAATCACTTGACCGCGTTTGACCTGCATTCCGCGCGACACCGCCATCCGGCTCATATGGCAATAGCGCGTTTCTAACGAGCTTCCATGGCGCAGTTTCACTGTGATCCCACAACCCCCTGCACGCCCGGCGGAGATCACAACACCGTCAGTCACAGCGACAATCGGCGTACCAGCGCGCGCACGGTAATCTGTGCCAGAATGCATCCGGCGATAGCCCAGAATAGGGTGGCGCCGCATTCCATACTGCGAAGAGACAGGCCCGTTAACCGGAGAGAGAAGCCCGCGTTTTTGCTTGCCCACGCCAGAGGCTTCATAGAATTTTCCGTCTTTGCCCCACCGCATCAGCTGCATTTGAGGGCGACCTGCGCGCTCAATCCCGGCAAACAACAATTTGCCCGCTTCGCGCTCACCCGTGGCCGCACGACGATATTCCAGCACGATATCGAACTCGTCGCTTTCGCGAACTTCGCGTTCCATGTCGACATGTTCATCAACGGTTTGAATGTAGTCTTGAACTGCGCTCGCAGGGACGCCAGCTGCGCGCATGGAGCGATACAGGCTGGCACCAACTGTGCCACGCACACGCAAAGGTGTTTTGTCGACACGAATGCTCTTGCGAGCCAGTGACAACGGCCCGCCCTCACCATTGCGGGAAACTGCGAGCTCAAGGTCCAGCCGGGCGCGGAAAGACAGCGCGTCGAGCGGACGCGGTGCTCCCGGCTCTGTGCGGCGGCCAAGGGTAATATCAAACGCAGTGCCCGGCTCAATCTCGCTCAGCGCAATCGCGCCGCCAATCAGCGAGCTTACCTGGCCAATATCACCGCGCGACACGCCCGCTCGGCGCAAGAGCACGGCAAAACTGTCGTTCTCGCCATAGGTGGTGACCATATCAATGCTGGGACGTTCAGGAGCATTTTTGAGCGCCGTGACCTTGCCAGTTGGCCCCATACGCCGCCCACTATCCGCACCCAATGCCAACGGAGTGATCATCTGGCTGCGAAACTCATCGCGCACATCATCATCGGTGGGCATAGCCGGGCGCGCTTCAAGTGGGGTCATATCCGGCCAAAACATCAGCGCCGCCGCGCCTAGTGCAACCATCGTCCCAAGCCCACGGAACCACCGGCCACTGCCAACATTCTCCGCCAAATCCGGGGTCAAATCCTTGCCATCAAACCATTGGCCAACCGAGAGTTTCCACTCATCATAGCGCGCTCCAAAACCGCGCACGCGTTTCACCGCGCGTTTCTTGCGCATCTGGCTCTTGGTTGGCGGGGCGTGCTTGGCCGCGTTCTTTAGGTATGGAGCAAAGGCACGCGTATCGACTTCGGCTTCCTGAGCCGAGCCGTCATCAACCGGTTCAAAACCGGATGTGTCGCGAAC
>CAZOLE010000288.1:0-2742 GCA_964580445.1 uncultured Porphyrobacter sp. | reverse complement strand
AACGCCAAGCAACAACAGTGGACGATTAGGCGCAGCGGGCTTTTGCGGCACCACAGGCGGGTCAATCAGATCGAAGCGGAACTGGCTAGAATTGTCGTCCACCTCACCGCGCGTGCGGATCGCCTCGCGGTCTTGCAGAAGCTTCTCATAGTTGTCGCGCAGCACATCATAGTCACGGCTGATCCGGTTTGCTTCTGCGGCGACCGCGGGTTCAGCCGCCTGGCTCGCAATCAACGAAGCGGCGTTGGACTGGATCGCAGCACGGCGCGCTTGGAGCGCGTCGACGGCAGCTTGACGATCAGCTTTGAGCGAAAGCATCGTAGAATAAGCAGGATTTGGCACGCTGGACACTGCATTTGGTCCTGCAGCAGCCACTTGACGCTTAAGTATTTCTACCTGTTTCACAGCTGAGCGAACATCCGGATGCCCGTCTTTCAGGCCCCGTCCACGCAGCTCAGCCAATTGCGATTGCGCCTGTTGCAGCGCGGCGCGCGGTCCGGTTGGATTGTCCGAAGCTGTGCCAGCAAGTGTTTTGGGTGTGCCCGCAAGCTGGCTTTCAATCGCAGCCAGCGAGCTTTGTGCAGCCGCCAAATCCGCTTCAAGATCGCGTGAGTCAGTGCGCGACTGGCGAACTTGGTTCGAAAGCGTTTCAGGACCGCCAACCAACTCGGGGTATTGCGTTTCAAACTCAAGCCGGCGCTGTTCAGCCGCTTCGAGTTCCTCTTTGCGCGCGGCAAGTTGCTCATCAAGCTCAGAGATAGCTTTGTTGATGTCCGCGCGGTTTCCAGAAATGTGCTCTTCACGGAAGATATCGAGAAGCTTTTGGACTACGTTGCGCGCCAGCAACGCGTTTTCGGCATCGCTAAGATCGCTCTTTCCAATAGTCGCGCTGATTTGGAAGAGGTTGTCTTCCTCGCTGCTGACTTCAACTTTTTCGGTCAGGTCTTCGATGGCCGATTCAAGCTGCGAACGCTCGGTGATGTTCTCACCCAGCTTTGTGGAAGTGATAACCTTTTCAAGGTTCTTCGCACTCGCCAGTGTTTGACGAACACGCGTGATTTCTTTCTGACCATCGCCAGCAATATCCAGCTGCTCAGACAGTACGTCATCCACGTTCACATAAATACGAGCCTTTGATTCGTAGGAGTTGGGGATCATCGCAATCACCAGCCACCCAAGCAGACACACCGCCCAGGCAACCGCCAGCGCCAGCCATCGCCGGTGCCAAATCGCGTAGAGAGCTACGCGTAGTTCGTCGAAGAGTTCGCTCATTAGTCTATGCGCCCCTTAGAACCGGCTTTCCGGGATCGAAATCGTATCGCCGGGTTTCAGAGCAACGTTGGCGCTAGCATCGCCTTTGTTGAGCAAGTCTTTGATGCGCAAGCGATATGTCATCGCCTTTTCAGCTTCTGCGTCAAATCGTGTGAGCGTTGAGTTGTTGCCAGCGGCAAACTCGCTGAGACCACCAACAAGGATCATGGCATCCAACAAAGTCATGCCCGCCCGATAGGCAATAGCAGTCGGTTGAGCGCCTGCACCGGTAATCCGAACTTGCTGTTCAAGAGCACCCGGAGCTTCATTGACGATAACCGAGACAATTGGCTGTTCGATATATTCGCTCAGCTTTTCAGCGATGTCTTTTTCCAACTCGCTCGGGGTCTTGCCGACCACGACCATGTCGCGCACCAACGGAATGGTGATCCGACCATCAGGACGAACCTGAATGTCTTCAGCGGACAATTCCGGGTTGCGCCAAACGTGAATGGTGATGTTGTCCGTTGGGCCAAGCACGAAATCTTCAAGTGGCGCTTGCGCAGCAACCGTCGGGTTCGCCGCAGCTGGTTCAAGCTGTGGAAGCGATCCAGTTCCGCAAGCAGCAACAGTAGCGCTTGCGAGAGCGAGACCCGTGAAGCGGGTGAAGTTCGACGATTTTGACATCTGTTACGTATTCCTTAGCCTGGCCTGACATCTCGCAATCAAAGGCACAGGAGCGACCTGGGCCATCGCAAGACGTCGCGAATGACCCGGTGTTTGTCGCCGGAAATGGTGAACATATTGTTAGTAATACCGCGTCAATTCGGGCGTTATCCCGTTTCGGGACAGGCTGTTTTCAAAGCCTTAACCCAAGTAACTAAACCATGAACTCGGCAGCCGGTCCTTGTCCTAGGAAGGCACTGGGGCTGGCGCTTGCCCCGTAAGCACCGGCGCAAAACACAGCCACGATATCGCCTACTTCGGCACGCGGAAGCTCTGCCAAATCGGCCAAACGGTCCAGCGGGGTGCACAGACACCCGACAACATTTGCTACTTCTTCTGCTTCACATTCATAGCGCGAAGCGATTGCCAAAGGGTAATTGCGGCGCACAACAGTGCCAAAATTCCCTGATGCCGCGAGTTGATGATGCAAACCACCGTCTGTGACGAGGTACGTGGTGCCATGGCTGACCTTGCGATCAATGATTCGCGTTAGGTAAACGCCCGCTTCACCAACAAGGTAGCGACCCAGCTCTAAGCAAAGCTGCGTATCAGCGAGCCCCGCAGGCAATTCTTTGAGCATATCGCCCAAAGCAGATCCAATTGGAGCAAGGTCAAGTGCTGTGTCGTTCGGGAAGTAGGGAATTCCGAAACCGCCACCTAAATTGAGCTTTGGCAGTGTGACGCCAATCTCGTCAGACAGTTCTCCTGCCAATTTTAGGATGTTACGCTGCGACTCTATAATGGCCTCTTCACTCAAAGCCTGAC
>CAZOLE010000287.1:0-2765 GCA_964580445.1 uncultured Porphyrobacter sp. | reverse complement strand
GCCTCGCCGGGGGGGGGAAAGTCACGATGTTCAGGTTCGCAATCGTCGCAATAACAGCTTTATTGGTTGTTGGGGCAGCGCCCGCTAGCGCCCAGTATCGCTTCCAAACCAAGGAGCCGGTGTTTGCCGAATGGAGCGATGGCAAATGGTATCCTGGCTATCTCGAAAGCCAATCGGGCAGCCAATACACCGTGAAATTCTTTGATGGCGACACAGCCACCGTAACGCGGGACAAGATCCATCGTGATACATTCCGACGCGGTGACAAGTTGTTTGTGCGCAAGCATAACGGCAACAAACCCGCAACTCTGACCGAGCGACATGGCCTCGCTTTGATTGTCACCTATCCGAACGGAAGCAAAGAAGCAGTTCCGATGTCAGCGGTTGTGGTTGATAAGCTTGCAGAACGTCCCAGCGCTCCGGATTCGGCTTACAAACCCGCAGTGCTGGCCAATATCTGCAACAACACATCGCAGACAGTCTATGTCGCAATGGCGATGGGGACATACAACGACGGTAAGGGCGGGCATGCCTCAAACGGGTGGCGAGTAATCGCCTCAGGCGAATGCCAAATTCAAAACCTGACGCAGTTTTGGCGAACTGAAACTCGCTATCCCGCCGGGCATAGGTTCATTGCGCCGACTTACATCTATGGCCAGACCAAGGATGCGTTTCAGAACCGAATTGCCGGCGGCGCGATTACGATTGACCGCGGGTTGAAATGGGGCGGGGAGGATGGCGAGAACGAATTTTGCATCATGGATCGTCCAACCATTTCATTCCGGCATGTGGTCGATCCGAGCGTTAGCTTGTTTGAGCGTGATTATTGCAAGGACAACAATTCGTTCAAAGTGTCGTTTGATAAGCTGAAAATACAATCAGTGGCGTATGGTCTGGGACTGACTGGTTTAACCACGGCCGATGTGGGCGCCGTAGTTAACTGGAGCTTTGGTGAGTAGCGACCTGCTCAGGCGCAAACTCAAGGATGTGAACCATGATGAAGTTTAGCAAATCTTTGACTTTATTAGCCACGTTTGGAACCGTTGCGGTGGCCACGATTGCCCTCGCAAGCGATACCCCTGCCATGGCCAGTGACCCTCGCGGCCCTGATAATGCGCTGCACAAGGATACGCCTCCGACTGAGCGCTGTATCTTGGCGGTTCAAAGTCGCGGGCGAAGTGCTGGCTTTCGTTATGCCAAGGTGATGGAAATCAGTGAGGTTAAACGAACGCGCTGGGGTATCCGTTTCGAAGGTCGGATTAGCTTGAAAGGCCCACGCGGCATGGCTCGTTTGGGCGGCTTCAATCGCGGTAAGTTTGCCTGTCACTACTCACCGAACAGACGGCCTCTTGTTGATTTGAGCGGGGTTAGCGCTCGACGCTAGGCGGTCGCAGCACAAATTGGGTGCTTGTCAGCGCTGCGGCGCAAGCTAGTCTTGCACCATGCAAAAACTCTTCCTCGCCGCTGCCGCCGCCACACTCGCTTTCACATCCCCTGCCACTGCACAAAGCGCGCAGGAGCGCTTGGACGAGCGCTATGATTACGCATTGGCTGCTGGGTACAAAGCGCTGATGCTGTGCAGCGCGATTGCGAATGCGGAGGCCAATGGAACGACGCGCACGCCCGAAAGCGTGCATGAGTGGGAGCTGAAAGGTATTCAGGCGCCGCTCAATGATATCGTTCAGGATCTCAAATATGAGATTGTGCGGCGACCCACGGGCCAGATTGCGCATGTCGCGGTCGATTGGGCTGACGATATGCCGCGCCGCGTCGCGGTCTATTTTCAGGACAAGGGCTGCTCCGCGCTGCCCATCGGCGCGCCAGAGGATTGGAGCGATCCGGAGGAGCCGGTCGGAGAGAAGCCTAAAGTGCCTGAACCCGGCGCACCAGTCATAAAGATGATTTCGACGCCGTTACCCAAGCCAATCGCACCGCCGCCGAGCGCGGTTGATCCGGTCTTCGACGCGGCCATTGATGGTATGTATGGCAAAGGCAGCCGCACCACCGCGATGCTGGTGCGCAGACTTGATGAGAGTGGCAAACCGGAATTTGAACTTGCCCATTACACCGATGGCTTTGACGAAAACACGCCGCAACGCACATGGTCAGTAGCCAAGAGCATCGCGGCCACCTTTGTAGGTGCGGCTGTTGAATCTGAACATTACGCCGTCGATGATCCGATCAACCTCAATTATTGGCGGCGCGGGGGCGAGAGTGATCCGCGCAATGCGGTCACCATAGACCATATGCTGCGCATGGCGTCGGGCCGTTATTCGGATACGCCGGGCAATCGCACCGATCCGCTCTATTGGGGCGGGGCGACGGTGGATGAACACGCAACGGGTTGGCCCATAGTCCACAAGCCCGGAACCGTCTTTCGCTATGCCAACAACGATACGCTGATGGCGATCAAGGCGATTGACCTTTATCTGGAGCACTATCGTGCAGATGAGTTGTTTGCGACGCTAGGCATGCACAACACGGTCGCGGAAACCGATATGCGCGGCAATTATGTGCTGTCATCACAGGTGTGGTCGACCGCCAGCGATCTCGCGACGCTCGGCCAGCTTTACCTGAACGATGGTGTACTGCCTGATGGCGAACGGTTCCTGCCGGAGAACTGGCGCGAATATGTTTCTGAGCCGTCTGGTCCACAGCCGCAAGGTCGCCAATGGGGATATGGCGCGGGCTGGTGGACGTTCAAACGCCCGGAGGGCAATGCGTTTGAAGGTGTCCCAGACGATGCCTTTGCAGCGCGCGGCAAT
>CAZOLE010000286.1:0-2793 GCA_964580445.1 uncultured Porphyrobacter sp. | reverse complement strand
ATGCAGGGACGTTAGAGCGCGCGCTTGCATTTGAAGGCGCGGCTGATCGCCTGCTCTATGATGCACCGGCGAAAGAGCTTCCGGGAGGCAATGGTGAGACATTCCGCTGGGATTTGCTAGCCGGGTTTGAACACCGCATTCCGTGGGCGCTGGCTGGCGGCTTGACCCCCGACAATGTCGGCGAAGCCATCCGCCAAACAAAGGCACCAATGGTCGATGCCTCGTCTGGGCTTGAAAGCATGCCCGGCGTCAAGGACGTGGACAAGATCATCGCCTTCTGCGAAGCGGCGCGCGAGGCACACGCATCCCTATGACCAACCAACCCAATTCATTCCGAACACAGCCCGATGATCGCGGGCATTTTGGCGATTTTGGCGGGCGCTATGTCGCCGAAACGCTTATGCCGCTGATCTTAGATCTGGAGCGCGAGTATCGCGCCGCGCAGACCGATCCTGCTTTTCAGGCCGAATTTGACGACCTGATGGAGCATTATGTCGGGCGCCCTTCCCCACTCTATTTTGCCGAACGGCTAACCGAGGCTCTGGGCGGAGCGCAGGTCTGGTTTAAGCGCGATGAGCTGAACCACACGGGCGCGCACAAGATCAACAATTGCATCGGGCAAATCCTGCTCGCCAAGCGCATGGGTAAGACGCGGATTATCGCGGAAACCGGCGCGGGTCAGCATGGCGTTGCGACCGCGACTGTATGCGCGCGCTTTGGCCTGCCTTGCGTGATTTATATGGGTGCAGAAGATGTGAAGCGGCAATCGCCCAATGTCTTCCGCATGAAGCTGCTCGGCGCAGAGGTTGTTCCCGTGACCAGCGGCGGCGCGACCCTCAAAGACGCGATGAACGAAGGGCTGCGCGATTGGGTCGCGAATGTCCACGACACTTTCTATATCATCGGCACGGCGGCTGGCCCGCACCCTTATCCCGAACTGGTTCGCAATTTCCAAAGCGTGATAGGCACCGAAGCGCGCGCGCAAATGCTGGCGCGCACAGGACGCCTGCCCGATTTGCTGGTGGCGTGCATTGGCGGCGGTTCGAACGCGCTTGGGTTGTTCCACCCGTTCTTGGATGATCCCGAAGTGAAGATGCTGGGCGTCGAAGCAGCGGGCCGCGGGTTGGACGGCGATGAGCATGCCGCATCGCTGCTCGGCGGCTCACCCGGAGTGCTGCACGGCAACAAGACATACTTGCTGCAAGACGAAGACGGCCAGATCACCGAAGGCCACTCGATCAGCGCGGGGTTGGACTATCCGGGTATTGGGCCAGAGCACGCTTGGTTGAAGGATACGGGCCGGGTCGAATACACCGCCGTGACCGACGGACAGGCACTGGAAGGTTTCCAGCTGCTCTGCCGGACCGAAGGGATTATCCCTGCGCTAGAGCCGTCCCACGCGATTGCTGCAGTGGCCGACCGCGCGAAAGCGATGCGCGAGGACGAGATCATCCTTATGAACCTGTGTGGTCGCGGCGATAAGGACATCTTCACCGTGGCTGAAAAGCTGGGAGTGGAGATGTGAGTTTTCTATTTCGTCATTGCGAGGAGCCCGGACCTTGTCCGGGGAACGCGGCAATCCAGAGCCGCCGCGCGCGGTGCCCTAGATTGCTTCGCTACGCTCGCAATGACCGTGTTTACCAATCAGGATTAGTGTCGTGAGCCTATCCAAGAGATTTCATTCAAAGCTCTCTCGAATGTGGTTGGTCGGGACGTTATTCTGGATCATTGGTTGGACGGTATTCGCCAACTTTACCTTCGATACCGTGTGTTCAATTCCAATCTCCGATGCAGCAAACCCATTACAAGCCGTTGTTTCATGTAGAGATGCTGAAGCTGAATACGTTTGGGGCGACAAGCAGTGGAATTCGTATTGGGTTGGTTTATTTGCTTTGCCAGTGAGCACAGTAATCATTCATGATCTAATCGGATGGATCAGGAGCGGCGAATGACCCGCCTCGCTAACGCATTCTCCAAGCCCCACCCCGCCTTCGTCGCGTTCATCACCGCTGGCGATGGCGATACGACCGCGAACCTCGATGCGCTGGTCGCAGGCGGAGCTGATGTGATTGAGCTGGGGATGCCTTTCACCGATCCGATGGCCGATGGTCCTGCGATCCAGAGCGCCAATCTGCGCTCGCTCGGCGCGGGCACGACCACCGCCGATGTCCTGCAAATCGCGACCGACTTTCGCGCGCGCCACCCTGACGTGCCGCTGATCCTGATGGGTTATGCCAATCCGATGATTCGGCGCGGGCCAGAATGGTTTGCGGATGAATGCGAGAAAGCGGGCGTCGATGGCGTAATCTGCGTCGATATCCCGCCAGAGGAAGACGCCGAGCTTGGCCCTGCCCTGCGCGCCAAATCAATCGCGCCAATCCGCTTGGCCACGCCGACCACCGATGCCGCCCGCTTGCCGCAGGTGCTCGAAGGGTCTGGCGGGTTTCTCTATTACGTCTCGGTCGCGGGGATCACAGGCAAGCAACAGGCCGCGCAAGGTTCTATAGAAGACGCGGTTGCGCAGCTTAAAGCCGCCACCGACCTGCCCGTTGCGGTCGGCTTTGGTGTGCGAACTCCCGAACAAGCCGCCGCCATCGCCAAGGTCGCAGACGGCGTTGTGGTAGGGTCAGCCTTTGTTGACCTGGTCGGAGAATTTGGCACAGAGGCCCCAGCCAAGCTACAAGAGCTCACCGCAAAGCTGGTCGCTGCGATGGAAGTATCTGGGAAAGACGCAAAACAATGAGCTGGTTCAACCGCGATCGCAAGTCACTGAGTTTTGGCCCACAGTAAATG
>CAZOLE010000285.1:0-2806 GCA_964580445.1 uncultured Porphyrobacter sp. | reverse complement strand
AACCAAACGCGCGTGCGTTGACCGCTTTCCGGGTAGAAAATCTGGTTGGTCGCACCCGAAAGGAACGTAATCGGCAAATCCAATCGGCGTGCCGCATCCTTATTCGTGTAAATCGCTTTACCATCCGAATTCACCGCCAAGCCCTTGTGCATTACGGTCTGCAATTGCTTGAACGGAGAAAGTGAAACACGGCTGAACATGCTGCCCAGCGACAGATAGGTGTCGCGGCCCAATTGGCGAAGATCCCAGCTTGGGCCGAACACGGCAAAGACACGACGTACCGTCGGGCTCTTGCACTCCTGACCCTCGGGCATCGGCACCTGATAGGTGATTGCATCAATCTCATTGTCAGCATCGCTGCCTTGGCTCACAAAGTCGAAATGTCCGTCGAGCAGCGAGATATCCCCCAACATACTAGCCACGCCGAGATCAGCCTTCATATAGTTGAGCCAATCGGTGACCGGATGCAGGGTCAATTGCGAACTGATGAGCGAGCGCACATGCGTCACCCAACCAGCGCCAATTCCCATCAGCAGGCTCATCGAACCAACGCAATGAGCTAGCGCTTGGACGCTATCCGCACCTGTCACCTTACGGATTTTGTCAATCGCGCTAGGCCAGTCATAACGGGCAATATCATCGATCGAGAATTCAGGTGGATGCTCAACATCATTGCCTGAATCCGCGCTTGCACGATAGTCAAACAGCCAGACATCGTAGCCTTGCGCAACAAGGCTTTCAGCAAGGTTTTCATCGACCGTCGGCGTGGCAAAACTTGATGCCTTGACTGAGAAGCCCGGAGCCAAAACGATTGGCCCGCGCACGCCTCCACGATACCGCGTAAGGCCAATATTCACCCCATCATCAGTTGGCACAATATGGCGTTCGGCAGGAGGCAGACGCAATTCGCGCAGTTTCAGATTGGCTGCATCCTTGCTCACGAAATCGTTGAGCGTCGCCAGCATCCCGCCATAGGCGCGGAACACTGTCATCGCGAAGAAGCCAGCATACTTCGCCATGAAATACGTCTCTATGGACTTACGGGCTTTCGGAATGAGATTGACGACATGGCCGACTAGCGTGTCCGCATCATGCACGGTGATCGTGGTGAGCTGACGCATAAACTCGTCAATGCCCAGCTTCAGAACACCGCGCCCGATCAACTCGCCGCTATCGTCTTCGCCGTGACGCAATGTGACGAACAAGGTCGTCAAATCGGTCCATGGATCGGATTTGGCGTTGCCTTGGCCGCGCTGTTCCAGCGTCTTGAAACCATGGAAGTGGATCGGACCCTCAGGTCCGTCGAGCACCATGTCATAGAGCATTTTCCAGCTCTCAGCCTTGTCTGGATCGGCGACCAGCAGACGGAATGTCCCTTCGCGCACAGGCAGTGGCTCAGGCCCAATCGCCTTGACCAGTACTTCGCCGGTGATGTGAGAGCGATGTTGAGTGTCATCGATCATTCGATGGATGTTGTCCGTCGTGACCGTCAGCTTAAAGCTACATTCGCCATCCTCGGTTTCGCCCCATGCCGCGCCGTTGGAGTAGTCGTCGCGAATGCGCTCGACATGGCCACATGGCCGATGATGGCAACCGGTCGCGCTGATATGCCCAGCCATAGTCTCGGTGAACGCCATACCGGGACTCATTGCCTCGGGATGTTCTTTGATCAGATTGCGAATTGCCGCGGCGCCTTTGTCGATGGCCCCGCTTTCAAATTGCTTGCTTGCTTGCGTAACCGCTTCGGCTACCGGCCCAATCGCATGGCCTGCGATCCACTTAGCGATCCCTAGCTTGAGATGATCGTGATGTGGGAGCGCTTGGCTGTCGCTCGCCTGCTCTTCCTCAGCCGAGATTTTCGGCGGCAAAGGCCCTTCTGCGCCGAGCGTGTAGTCGATGCTCCACCCTTCGCGTTGAGCCAATTTTTCAACGGCGCGTTCAGCGACCGCCGTGATCGTCAACAGTGGATTGACGCCAACCGCTCCGGGAATGGCAGAACCATCGCAAACATAGAGACCTGGATGAACATTGGTCCCGCTCGCGCCAGCGAACACTCGGCAAGTGTCGTCAACAACGCCTATGGTGGCATCATCGCCCATGCCGCACCCGCCAATCGGGTGCACTGTAATCAGCTTTTTACCCAGCTGCTCTGACCACAGGGGGTCAGAGAAGTACTGAGCCTGAATAGCCTCCGCGGCTTCACGCATCTTGTCGTCATCGCGCCGGTAAGTCTTCTGCTCACCAGCGTGCGACCAATTGATCGTGATCCGATCATCTTCGAGCGCGAGATGACCACCAGAATCGTCTACGCTCATCACCAAATATGTCAGAGTGCGCGCCATCGGCCCTTTGTAAGCCCATTCGGCGATGCTGCCCGGTTCACTTTGCACCGCTTCGCCCATGGCTTTGGCGTCTAGCAGTCGCGGTTTGACTTGATCAAAACCGAAGCGGGTGAAGCCATCGGCGAGTGCTTCGCCAAAGAAGAATGCTGGACCAAGGCCAGCGGCCAGAATGCCAGGCGCAACGCCCTCTTCAATAACCAATCCCTTGGTAACATCTTCGTTATCGCGCATGTCGATTACGCCGGTAATGCACGGACCGGGATAGGCCTCTTCGCTGACATCATTTGTGCCAACGCCCATCGCATAAAACGGTTTGGCACTGACTGTTTCGCCGTCCTTTTCGGACTTGAAGTAGCTATCATAGGCAAAGCCCAAAGCATCGCCATTCCCTGAGAAATTCTCACCCAAACGGTTGGAAAGCGACAGTCCCTTCTCACGCGAACGCAAAAGTATCTCGGTTGAAC
>CAZOLE010000284.1:0-2877 GCA_964580445.1 uncultured Porphyrobacter sp. | reverse complement strand
ACTCCTCCGATCAGTGCAGCACGGTTAGGGGGTAGCTTCAAGGTTTCCCTCTTGGTCTGTTTTGTTTTTGCGCGTCGCGGGCATCGCCTCACTGGGCTGGATCGCAGTGTCGTTCTTCACCTTGCCAGTATCGCTGTCAAAGCGCGCTTCGCCTGCGTCGATGGTCTTGGAGAGGAACATCACCACTCCGCCAATGATCACAAAGGCACACAGGAATATAGTCGCAAAGATGATGGTGGGAGTCATATGAGGAACTTAGTCCTTGCTGGCCTTGAGGCAATGAATGAATTGGATCATCCGCTAGCACTGAATAAAATATGCTGCCCTTCCGCTGCGGCGCAAGCATACAATTCTTGCAATGCAGGGTACCACCCAGCGGCATATTTGGAATCATAAACCGCATGTTCTGCCAACCCCAATCGGTTATAGAGTTGGTAGATCCTTCTCGAAACCTCTTCCTGGGAGATCGAAGAAATCGCTTTACTCACTCTCTCGACATCTGACTTTCGCGTAAGCGCCAGATAATCTCCAGTAACGGAGATTAGAACTTCACGGCCAGTGATCAGGTACTTTGAATACGCCGAAACCTCGGCTGCCGATTCAATGGATTGATGGAAGCCATCGATTGATTGCCCGTCGCCAAAGTGGCCGGGCAAGATAGATTCCCTTGGATCGACGTTGTTCATTGCCGCGTGAATCAGACGCCAAGTCTTATGCGTCTGGACAGACTCGGTCGTTCCAAACTTCGATTCCTCAAGAGCGTCGAAGAAATGGTCAAGACGACCCTGATCTGACGCCAAGGATTCAAGGACAGCCAGTTCCGTGTCATTTACACGAACGTGAAGCCCGTAGACCCCCATGCTACCACCACTTCTCCGGTGCCGCTTCAAACCCGGCGCGTTGTTCGATGGCTAGGCCCGCGTTCAGCACCGTCTGCTCATCAAACGGCTTGCCCACCAATTGCAGACCCAGAGGCAGACCATCCCCGTTTAGCGTTGCGGGCACGCTCATCGCGGGCAGTCCTGCCAGCGAGGCTGGCACTGCGAACACATCGTTGAGATACATGGTCAGCGGATCATCGGTGAGGCTGCCCAAGGGGAAGCTTGCGGTTGGCGTGGTCGGCGCAAGGATCAGATCACATTGCCCCCACGCCTGCTCAAAGTCGCGCGCGACCAGCGCCCGCACCTTTTGCGCTTGCGTGTAATAGGCATCGTAAAAGCCCGCGCTCAAAACATAGGTGCCGATCAGGATGCGGCGCTTCACCTCATCACCAAAGCCCGCCGCGCGGGTCTCGGCATACATATCTTGCAAGCCAGCGCCTTCGGGCAAATCGCGCAGACCATAGCGCACGCCATCATAGCGTGCGAGGTTCGACGAGGCTTCGGCGGGCGCGATGATGTAGTAGGCAGGCAGCGCGTATTTGGTGTGCGGCAGTGAGATATCGACGATCTCGGCGCCCGCATCGCGCAGCATGGCTTTGCCTTCTTCCCAGCTCGCTAGGATCGCATCATCGGTGCCGTCCATGCGGTATTCTTTGGGAATGCCAACCTTCTTGCCTTTGAGGTCCGCACTCAAAGCCGCTTCCCAATCTGGCACGGCCATGTCGAGCGAGGTTGCGTCTTTCGGATCGAAACCGGCCATCGCGCCCATCATGATCGCGCAATCCTCAACCGAACGCGCCATCGGGCCTGCTTGATCGAGCGAGGACGCAAACGCCACTACGCCCCAGCGCGAGCAGCGGCCATAGGTCGGCTTAACCCCGCAAATGCCGGTGAAGGCCGCAGGTTGGCGGATTGAACCGCCGGTGTCTGTGCCGGTCGCGGCAGGAGCGATGCGCGCAGCCACCGCGCTGGACGAACCACCCGATGAGCCACCCGGCGACATCGCTGCGTTGGTGCCTGCTTTTTGCCAAGGCGAAGAGACATTGCCGAACGCGGATGTCTCGTTTGAGCTGCCCATCGCAAATTGATCGAGGTTCAGCTTACCCAGCATCCCCGCATCTGCATCCCACAGGTTTTGCGAGACGGTGCTTTCATATTGGGGTGTGAAGCCTTCCAAGATGTGGCTCGCCGCGGTGGTCTGCACGCCTTGCGTGGAGAATAGGTCTTTCATGCCAATCGGCACGCCGCCCATTGCGCCAAGGCTCTCACCCGCAGCGCGTTTCGCATCGACCGCGTCCGCAGCCGCCAAAGCATGGTCAGGGGTGGCAACGATAAATGCGTTGAGCGCGCTTGCAGCCTCAACCGCCGCGTTGAAGCTCTCTGCCACTTCACGCGCGGTGAAGTCGCCTGAGGCAACCCCGTCGCGGATGGCTTTGACGCCGAGTTGAGTTAGGTCAGTCATTCCCGCATTCCTTCCGCGTTAGCGGAAAACAATTTCATTTCGTTCACACAAAGACACGAAGACACGAAGAGTCTCACATCATCTTTGTGACTTTGTGCCTTCGTGTGAGAAAACCAATTCCCACGTGCCCGCTGTGCGGGCCAAGGAACAAGCAAAGAAGACATCACTCAATCACCTTGGGCACAGCGAAAAATCCATGCTCTGCCGCTGGCGCATTGGCGAGCACATCGTCGCGCTTGCCACCGCCGGTCTTCGGATCGACATCCACTTCATCATCGCGCAAACGCAGACTGTTCGGGATCACTGCGCTCATTGGCGCAATACCCGACACATCGACTTCGCCTAATTGCTCAACCCAATTGAGGATACCGTTTAGCTCCGGCACCATCCGTTCAAGCTCATCGTCGCCCATCTTGATACGCGCTAGGTTCGCGATCTTAGCGACGGTTTCCTTGTCTACCGACATGGTGACCTTTCAAGAATTACTGGTCGAAATTGTATTTACGAAATTATTGAGCAGGCACCTGCTCTACC
>CAZOLE010000283.1:0-2881 GCA_964580445.1 uncultured Porphyrobacter sp. | reverse complement strand
TATCGAATGGTCGATAATTGAAAGTCGTTAAACTTTCGCGAGCGCCGATGCGTCAAAGCGCTCCAAATGTCCAGCCCTCAGTGTAAGCAATTTGTGCTGTTAGCGCGCGCGGTGCCCATCTTTCGGGTTCGCCAGCGACCTTTCGCATCCATGCTGCGGTCAAAAGCGCGTCGGAGGAATGGTCGTCAACTTCGCCGACTTCATCCACTGGAGGGCAATCGAGCGCTGCCAAAGCGGTGTTGAGGTCAGCATAGGTGAGTAGCTTTGTACGTGCGCCAAGGTTGGCTGCTTCGCGCGAGGCAAGGCCGGTATAAATTTCCGCAAACATTGAGCCGCCTGACTTAACCCGCTTCTTTGGAATGGGATCGACGGGCCAGACAGGCAATTGCCCGCGCAATTGATGCAGCATCCGCATGCCAGTGAGTGAGCTTTTTCCAACCTGCGCTGCGCCCACAAGGTTAAAATTACTCACCGGCCGGCATTTTTGTAGGCGCTGGGCAATTTCGGCCTCGCGGAAACGACCTTCGCGGCTGATTGCTCCGGACAGCTGGAAACGGTCGCCAACATGCTCTTTGCTATGTCGGAAGTACCGCGATGCTTCAGTATGTGTGACGAAGCTGTTTGCTCCCAGATGTAGATCATCGGCGCAGATTTGATCGACCATCGCCCAAAGCCGCTTTGCGCTTTTGGGGCTTTCAATCTAACCCGGAAAGAACGCGCCATGATCGTTGAAGGGCAAACTGATCCCTAAGTCAGCGCCAACAAAAGTATTCGCTGGCAGATCATCGCTTAGAATTTCGAGCACATCCATGCGCGAAAACCCGCCCAATGGCGGCTTGACGAGCACGGGTGGCCCGCCTTTTGCTTCTGCAATCGCAAGCGCAATTCCCTTGTGTCGCTCCCCCTTTGCGCCTGACCAATCAATGGCAAGGAAGTGGTCCCACTGTCTCATCGAGAGCGGTCTTCGCGGAGCCGAACCCAGTAATCCATCCGCTCTTTCACTTTGCGTTCAAAGCCGCGCTCAACTGGGGTGTAGAACTGTGCTGGTTCCATGTCGTTGGGCCAATAATTGTCGCCTGAAAAGCCATCCTCGGCTTTGTGGTCGTAGGAATAGCCCTCGCCGTAGCCGATGTCTTTCATCAGCGCGGTTGGCGCGTTGAGGATATTCGCGGGCGGCATCAGGCTGCCCGTTTCCTTGGCGGCCCGGAACGAGGATTTTTGCGCTTCATAGGCGGCGTTCGATTTGGGAGCCGTAGCGCAATAAAGGCAGGCTTGCACGATCGCGATTTCACCCTCGGGGCTGCCGAGGAATTCGTAAGCTTCCTTGGCAGCGAGGCATTGCGTGAGCGCCGCTGGATCAGCAAGGCCGATATCTTCGGATGCAAAGCGCACGAGGCGGCGCAACAAATAAAGTGGCTCTTCTCCGGCGGTGAGCATTCGCGCAAGGTAGTAGAGCGAAGCTTGAGGATCGGAGCCGCGCAAGCTTTTGTGGAGCGCGCTGATCAGGTTGTAATGCCCGTCGCGATCCTTGTCATAGACCGCGACACGACGTTGGAGGAACGCGCCGAGAGCAGCCGGGCCAAGCGGATCAGCAAGCTTTGCATTGTAGAGCGTTTCGGCTTGGCCAAGCAGGAACCGGCCATCGCCATCTGCCGAAGCGATGAGTGCTGCGCGCGCGTGGTCGGTTAAGGGGAGGGGGCCTTCAAGCTCCTCTGCTCGGGTTAGTAAAGCCTCCAATGCCTCGGACCCGAGCCGTTCGAGTATCAACACTTGGGCGCGGCTGAGCAAAGCCGCGTTCAAGGCAAAGCTCGGGTTCTCCGTGGTTGCTCCGACAAGTGTAACTGTCCCACGCTCCACAAAGGGCAAGAACCCATCCTGTTGCGCGCGGTTGAAGCGGTGGATCTCATCCACGAAAAGCAGCGTGCGCTGACCCGCGCCAGCCATCTTCTCGGCTTCGGCAAAGGCTTTCTTGAGATCAGCGACGCCAGAGAACACCGCACTGATCGAGGTGAAGCGCATTCCCACTGCATCGGCCAGAAGGCGTGCAATACTGGTCTTGCCCGTGCCCGGTGGACCCCAAAGGATCATGCTGGAGAGCTTGCCTGCGTCAACCATGCGCCCGATTGCGCCTTCAGCACCGGTGAGATGCTCTTGCCCGATCACTTCGGCAAGCGTTCGCGGGCGAAGGCGATCCGCTAAGGGCGCGTCCTCGCGCGGCTCATCACGCGCAGCGGTCGCGTTTTGTGGGTCATTTGCAAACAAGTCAGCCATTCATCGGCACACGTAAGCTGCTTGTCGCAAAAAAGCACGTGGCTCTTGAACGTGTTCCTCTGAGATATATCTTAGACCTATCGAAGATACACTGGAGAACAATATGACTTGGCAGAAGTATGGGCGCGGAGGTTGGAACAATCTGGGGCCAATCGTCTCAATGATGGCAGCGGCTGCTTCGAGCGAGTGGGATGACGATGGTCGCCGTCCAGGCCGCAGGCGTGAGCGCGAAGAAAAGCCGCGTCGCGCACGTCGTTCGCGCCGTAGCCGGATGTTTGCTCAGGGCGAATTGCGGCTCGCGCTGCTGGCTCTCATCTCGGAAGAGCCGCGTCACGGATACGAGCTGATCCGAGCGATTGAGGATATGACCGGTGGCGGCTACGCGCCAAGTCCGGGGGCAGTTTATCCGACCTTGCAAATGCTCGAAGAAGAAGGGTTGATCAAACCCACAAAAGCCAAAGCGAGTGCGGATGGCGAAGACGCTTCGGGGAAGAAACCGTTCAAAGCAACCAAAGCGGGCAAGGCTGAACTAGCTGACCGCTCGGACGAAGTGGATGATCTGTTGGGCCGCATCAACGCGCATGGAGAGCAGGCCGAACGCGTGCGCGAG
>CAZOLE010000282.1:0-2911 GCA_964580445.1 uncultured Porphyrobacter sp. | reverse complement strand
ATGTGCTGCGCGAGATTGGCGTGGAGACCGGCGGGTCGAACGTGCAATTCGCGGTCAATCCCAAGGATGGCCGCTTGATCGTGATTGAGATGAACCCGCGCGTTTCGCGGTCTTCCGCGCTTGCTTCCAAGGCGACCGGCTTCCCAATTGCGCGCGTCGCGGCGAAGCTGGCAATCGGATATACTCTGGATGAGATCACCAATGAGATCACCGGAGCAACCCCGGCGAGCTTTGAGCCGACAATCGATTATGTCGTGACCAAGATCCCGCGCTTTGCATTCGAGAAATTCAAAGGCACTGAATCGAAGCTGTCGACCGCAATGAAATCGGTCGGTGAAGTGATGGCGATCGGTCGCAATTTTGCAGAATCGATGCAAAAGGCGCTGCGCGGGCTGGAAACGGACCTCGATGGCTTCAACCGGGTGACCGAATTGGAAGGCGTGGCGCGCGATGTGATTACCGCCGCGCTGTCACAGCGGACCCCCGACCGCATCCTCAAGATTGCACAGGCATTCCGCGAAGGTCTTAGCGTAGAGGAAATCCAGACAATCACCGGTTTTGACCCGTGGTTCCTACGTCAGATTGAGGCGATTATTGCCGCCGAGGCAGACGTGCAGGCGGATGGCCTACCAAACGATGCTCAAGGGCTCAGGCGATTGAAAGCGATGGGTTTTTCCGACCAAAGATTGGCGCGCCTTGCGGTGCGTTCGGTCGGCGTGAAAGACGGAATGGCAGAGACGCAGGCCAGGCGTTCCGGATTGCTCCACGATGCTTTGCAAGCAATGGCTGGCGCAACCAGCGCGGCCGAAGTGCGCGAATTGCGCGAACGGCTTGGCGTGCGACCGGTATTCAAGCGGATCGACAGCTGTGCCGCGGAATTCGAGGCGATCACGCCTTACATGTATTCAACCTATGAATCGCCCAGTTTTGGCGAAGCGGAATGTGAAGCGGCGCCTTCGGAACGTAAAAAGATCGTCATTCTCGGAGGTGGCCCAAACCGGATCGGGCAGGGGATCGAGTTCGATTATTGCTGTGTCCATGCCTGTTTCGCGCTCGCTGAGCAGGGTTATGAAACGATCATGGTCAACTGCAACCCGGAGACCGTTTCGACCGATTACGACACATCTGACCGACTGTATTTCGAGCCGCTGACCGATGAAGATGTGCTGGAAATCCTGAAGGTTGAGCAATCGACCGGCGATCTGGTTGGCGTGATCGTGCAGTTCGGTGGGCAAACCCCGCTCAAACTCGCGCAAGCTTTGGAAGATGCAGGTATTCCGATACTTGGCACCTCGCCCGATGCGATTGACTTGGCTGAAGATCGTGAGCGGTTCGCGAAGCTTGTCGACAAGCTCAAGCTAAAACAGCCGGAGAACGGCATTGCTTACAGCCGTGATGAAGCGGCAAGTGTTGCTGCAAGGATCGGCTATCCCGTTCTCCTGCGTCCTTCTTACGTGCTTGGCGGGCGCGCGATGGAGATCGTGGATTCCGAGGCGCAGCTTGATGATTATATCAAGACTGCGGTGAACGTGCCGGGCGATAGTCCGGTGTTGGTCGACCAATATCTGCGCGATGCAATTGAATGTGATGTTGATGCGCTGTGCGATGGTGACGAAGTGCGCGTCGCAGGTGTGCTGCAACATATCGAAGAAGCTGGCGTCCATTCTGGCGACAGCGCCTGCACATTGCCGCCTTACTCCCTCGAACCGGAAATTGTTGCCGAGATGGAGCGGCAGGCCGAAGCGCTGGCAATGGCTCTGGGCGTGCGCGGGCTGATGAATGTGCAATTCGCGGTCAAGGAAGGCGAAGTGTACCTAATCGAAGTCAATCCGCGCGCGAGCCGGACCGTGCCATTTGTGGCCAAAGCAATCGGCCAACCGGTCGCAAAGATCGCGAGCCGGGTGATGGCGGGCGAAAAACTCGCGGATTTTGATCCGTTCAAGCGCGATCTGCCCTATATGGCGATAAAAGAAGCGGTGTTCCCGTGGGGGCGCTTTCCCGGTGCTGACCCGGTCCTAACGCCGGAAATGAAATCGACCGGCGAAGTGATGGGGATCGACAACACGTTCGAAGCTGCCTTCTTGAAATCACAGTTGGGAGCTGGGCTAAGTTTGCCCGATGAAGGCACTGTATTTATCTCTGTGAAGGACACCGACAAGTCGGTGATTGTACCTGCAGTGAAGCACTTGCTCGATTATGGTTTCAAGATTGTCGCAACGGGCGGAACACAAAGTTACCTTTCGGAACAGGGCCTTGCGGTCGAGCGCGTGAATAAAGTTGCGGAAGGTCAGCCACATATCGTCGACAAAATCATCGACGGCGAAATCGCGCTGATTTTCAACACGACAGAGGGTTGGCAGAGTATGCGTGACTCCAAATCGATCCGTGCAACGGCGCTTGAGAAGAAGGTTCCGTATTACACGACGGCCGCCGCTTCGCTCGCTTCAGCAGCAACAATCGCAGCCATAAAACCACAACAACTTGAAGTCCGGTCACTCCAAGACTATTATACCTGACAAGACACGCCCAGCTCCCCGACATTTTGTTGAGAAGAGGCCGCCTCTCACGGAGCGGTCGCAATCGAAATGACGCTGTATTTATTGGGGTTTTTGGAAACACAGGCGGTTAGAAAGAGACGGGATGGCGACGATGGAAAAGGTTCCGATGCTTGCTGAAGGTTATGAGCTGCTGATGGCAGACCTCAAAGCGCTGCGCGAGGAACGCCCTGTTATTGTTGACGCGATCGAAGAAGCCCGCGCGCATGGCGATCTTTCGGAGAATGCAGAATATCACGCGGCCAAAGAGCGTCAGGGACAGGTCGAAGCGATGATCGGCGATATTGAAGGCAAGGTCAGCCGCGCTCAGATCATTGACCCAGCGACATTAACCGGCGACAAGATTGTGTTTGGTT
>CAZOLE010000281.1:0-2935 GCA_964580445.1 uncultured Porphyrobacter sp. | reverse complement strand
CAGCGTGCTGATGAGCCTTGGTATGATTATGCTTTCGCCCACGAGCCTTTCGCTGCCGTTCAAGTTGCTATTGTTCGTGCTGGTCGACGGTTGGGCCTTGCTGATGGGCAGCCTCGCGATGAGTTTTGCGTGACGCCATGCAGGAAGATGCGCTCCTCCTTTCGCTCGCGGACAAAACGCTTTGGGTGACCGCGCTTATTGTCGGGCCAGTTCTGATGGCTGCGCTCGCAATCGGACTAGTGGTCGGGATTATTCAGGCTGCGACCTCGGTCAACGAACAAACGCTCACCTTCGTCCCAAAGTTGGGAATTGTGGCGCTCGTCTTTGTCTTTTTGGGGGGCACGATGATGGCCCTCTTAGGCGATTTCTTGACCGAGATTTTCGCGCAAATCGCGCTGGTATCCGCTTAGGCGGCGTGTGCGGCAATGAATGTCTTGGACTTCGGATTTGGCGGGCTCGAGGAGCAGCTTTGGCAGCTCCTATTCCTCTCGATCCGCTGCGGCGCGGCTATGATCGCGGCGCCAATGGTGAGCGGAGTGGCCGTCCCGATGCAGATTCGGGCGCTTCTATCCATCGTGCTCGCGGCCTTCATCGTCAGCTGGTTGCCACTACCTGCTCCACCAGAGATGATGAGCTTTGCAGCGATCCTTGCTGTGCTTCAGGAAGTGGTGATTGGCGTCGCGCTCGGCTTTGTCCTGCAAATCGCTTTTGCCATTCCTTTGATTGCAGCGGAGCAAATCGCGGGGACAATGGGCCTTGCCATTGCAACCTCCATTGACCCGTCGAGCGGCGCGCAATCGGGCGCGCTTGGGACCTATTTCAGTCTTATTCTTACGTTGCTTTTCTATTCGATTGGTGGGCACCTTTTGTGGTTTGAGCTGCTGATCGAAAGTTACCGCGTTTTGCCCGCGGGCGGTGCGGCGATAGGTGAGGTTGCCGGGCGCGAGATCGTTAGCTTCGCTGGATTCGCATTTGCCACGGCCGCTGCGATTGCGCTGCCGGTGGTGCTGATCTTGTTGCTCGTTCAAACGGTCACCGGGATCATTTCGCGCTCTGCGCCCGCGCTCAACCTGTTCGCATTGGGGCTGCCGGCAGGCGTGCTCGCCGGTATCACCTCGCTTATCATTGTCATGCCGATTGTAGTCGAGCAGTTCACCGGACTCCTCGAAGTCGCTTTGGAGCAGATTGCAAGCCTCCTCGAATTTGGGGGAGGTGCCCGTTGAGCGAAGACAATAGCGGTGAAAAGACCTTTGATCCGACAGAAAAGAAGAAGAAGGACGCAGCCAAGAAAGGCGATGTGCTGCGCTCCAAAGAGCTGGGAACACTGGTTGCGATTGCGGCGGGTGGTGCGATGCTCTTATGGGTGGGGCCGTGGCTTTTCTCAAGCCTGACCCGGATCGCTCAGACAAGCTTTCGGTTTAACAATGGCGACCTGGGCAATTTCATGCCGGGTGCTGCCCTTTCATCTGCCGCGGCGGATATTTTGCCGCCGATTTTAACAATTGGCGGTGTTGTGCTGGTGCTCTCGCTGGGAACACAATTGCTGCTGGGCGAAGGCAGCCGGGTCAACCCCGAAGCGCTCAAACCCAAAGGATCGCGGATCGATCCAATGAAAGGCCTCAAGCGGATTTTCGGGGTTCAAGGGCTCATCGAGCTTGGCAAGGGCATCCTCAAGCTGGTTCTACTGGCGGGGATCGCGTGGTGGTGGGCTGCGGGCAATGTTTCGGCATTGCTGGGCCTAGGGCGCGGTTCGCTACAAGCCCAGTTGGGGTATGCTTGGGATGCCGTCGCGTCGCTTGTGGGGCTGCTGCTGATCGGACTGCTGATTATCGCGATGATTGATTATCCGTTGCAACGTTTTCAGCGCAATAAACGTCTAAAAATGAGCCACAAGGACATGCGCGACGAGGGCAAGCAAACCGAAGGCTCCCCCGAGGTGAAGTCGGCGCGCCGTCAACGCCAGCGTGATCTGGCTCGCGGCAGCGTAGGCAAAGCGATGAAAGAGGCGCAATTTGTTGTCACCAACCCGATGCATTTTGCAGTCGCAATGACATACGACCCCGACCTTGCGCCCGCCCCAGTGGTCTTAGCCAAAGGGCGCGGCGAAACCGCCTTGGCCATGCGCGAATTGGCGGTGGAAGAAGACGTGCCAGTGCTGGAATATCCGTCATTAGCTCGTGCGATCTACTTCACCACGCAAGCCAACCAAGTCGTACGTGAAGAGCTTTATGTCGCAATCGCCGCTTTGGTCGCCTTTGTGCTTTCATTGAAGCGTGGGGAAATCCCGCTGCGCCCGCAAATCGACGTCCCCGAAGACTTGCTTTTCGACGCCGACGGAAACCCCGAAAATCTCGCTTAAACTCAACAAAGGACGGTCGTTCTAGATATCATGGAAAATGCTGGCTCCTCAATCATTTCGGCTCTGGGCGCAGGCAGCGGCGTGGATTTCATCTCGCTTGCTGATGAGCTTTCTGACGCGACTTATGCGTTTCAGCGCGATACGCTTAACAGCCGCAATGAAACGCTGGAGGCGCGCATTTCTGCCGCCTCGATCATTCGCAGTTCGCTGACAGATTTCGCCAGCGCTTTGGGTGACCGGGTGCGTACGGGCGATCTTTCGCCGCAAGGTTCGGTGGCCAATCCGGCGGTGGCGAATGTCATTACGGCGCCCGGCACCACGCCAAGCGGTTCCTATTCGCTCGAAGTCACGCAGCTCGCGCAAAGCCAAACCTTGGTTATGCCGGACTATTCGAGCCAAGATGATCTGGTAGGCGAGGGCATACTCAACATCCGTTTTGGCGAAGTGAGTGGCGCGAACTTTTCCGAAGATACCAGCCAAGATGCGCTCAACATCACTGTCGAGGCAACCGACACGCTCGCATCGCTTGCGCTTAAGATAACCAGCGAAAACAATGGTGAGCTCGATGCCTATGTC
>CAZOLE010000280.1:0-2944 GCA_964580445.1 uncultured Porphyrobacter sp. | reverse complement strand
AAGTGTGTAAAGGGGCAACTCTTTCGTGGGTTCGAATCCCACCGTCTCCGCCACCTATCCCCAGCACTAGTCTCTGTTGGCAGGTCGCTCGTCACTGTGATGAGATGAGAAAATAACACCAGGCTTCGGTGATTCATCGACTGCGAGCTCAAAAATATCGGGCCGCGCATAATGCCCAACAACATCGAAATCGTATCGTGCCTTTGCTAGGTCATCGGTATCGATCTCAGCTGAAATCACTCCTTCGCCGCCTTCAAGCGGACCAGCAAGCACATCCCCAAGTGGCCCTGCGATCATGCTCCCGCCAGCTATGAGCTCGCATGAACTATCCCATCCTTCAACTGAAGTCTGCAAGGCATCTGGGCTTGGCAAGTACTGGCACGAACTGACAAGGAAGCATCGTCCTTCATGGGCGATATGACGCATCGAGCTGCGCCAGACGTCACGGTGATCGACTGTGGGCGCACACCATATATCTACTCCCTTGGCATACATCGCGGTGCGGAACAGTGGCATGTGATTTTCCCAGCAAATCGCTGCGCCCAGCCGGCCTAGTCTGGTTTCAACGACTGGCATGGTCGAACCATCGCCCATTCCCCAGATCAGCCTCTCGCTACCAGTGGGCATTAGCTTGCGATGCTTGGCTACTAACCCATCCTCTGGCGTGATGAAGATGGCGGTACAGTAGAGCGAGTTGCCACCACGTTCGATCACTCCCAGGACCAATATGGTCCCAGTAACTCGGGATAGATCGCAAAGCGTTTCTATCTCGGGACCATCCAGCGATACTGCATTAGAATAATAGCTCGCAAATGCCTGGCGCCCCTCTGGCAGCCGAAAGCCTAGCTGAGTCCCGAAAGTTGCGCCCTTTGGATACCCGCCGAGCAAAGCCTCCGGCATCACAAGCAGATCAATGTTTGCGCCACGTATATCGGCTTGGTGAGACATTATCTTGTCGAGTGTGGCTGCTTTCCCAGTAGGGTCCGATCCAATCTGGAGCGCGGCAATGGTGGCGTTTGTCATAGTGATAGTCCTAGCGCGCATCCAAAAGGCTGCAAGCATGTATGAACTCTGTGGCCAAATCGCGAGCTGTCAGCTTGGCACCTGCTTAGCCGGATAGGTCGACTAATTGACTCCGGTTACGCTTATTGATGCTGGCAGCGTGTCTGAGCTTTTGTGAAGGTTGATCAATTGCTGCACGATAGCCACCACTTGCATGGATCGGCTCTCAGCCAGTGCTCCATTTTCACAGTTCCGAACTGAAACGGAGGGAATGAAATAGCGGGTGCCATTGAACTTCGTCGCCACATGAGCTGGCCCGCTGCCCTGCTCGACGGCTAATATAGGGCGCACTTGGCGCACGGGTGCATCGAGAGTCTGACACTCGTCATTTGCGAAAGGCAGCAGATAGGCTCCTTTGCCACGCTGGGCGCGAACATACTCGCCGAGGAAGTAAATGACGCCTTGTGTCGATCGGAAGCGCGGAATTATCACTGCACCTTCCACTTCCAAATGGCCTGCGCCAGAGCTGTCGCATCGTGATTCAACCAGATGTTTGACGACCACAGAGTTGCTCGATCCGGTGAGGAACAGCGTATCGCCCGAAAGGGTCACGCCGTCTTGCTCGACCAACTTCAAGAACGCGCTGATCTCATTGCGCCGGTCAGCTGCGCTCGCGCCTTCTTTTGCAAGAGTATCGAGATCAATTAGTTCTGAGAATCCTGCTAATGGGCGAGACGATACCGGGGCTTTAGCCGCGAGCCCGAATTTGCACAGGAGAGCGCCAAAGCCGGCGCCTTGCTCGGGTTCATTGCTGATTGAATGGGTCGGTTCGTTAAGATTGCCTTGATCGTAGACATCAAGCCGTTCAACGAACAGCGCCATTATAAGATGATCTGGCCATCCTGCATCGAGATAGTATGCCACTGTTTCAGGGGTTATCGGCTGTTGAATTCCCCGTTGGAAATCTTCCGTGGCGAGCACAAGAGCTCTGAAATTTGGAGAGGTACTTGCTCCAATCTGACCTCCGGGCCCGAAGCTGTTAGGGCCGCTTTCGAGCGTAGCATCAAGGCTTACACCACCATTAAGCGTGGCATTGCCATTCACTTCGCTAACTGCGGTGAAGTGCAACGGGAAGCGATGGCTGGCTCGCACGATGTTGAGCAAGGTCAGCTCATCCTCAATTTCCGCGACCATTTGGTTCTGATCAACGGCCACCCGCTTCAGTTGAGGAGCAAATGCGCATCCGTTTAGGAGCAAAGCCCCTGCGATTGCTGCAGCGAATCGCAGGGTAGGGCGATTGCCAATCAAGCGCCAATTCCTTCGACACCAAAGTCGCGGCGAGCGGATACGATCGTGACGACCATGCCAGCCAACGCGTCGACCAAAACGATCATCGTGATGATAAAGAACGAGGCAGTCGCGCAGCTTTCTACGATCAAAAATTGCATCAGGCAGACGATGAACAAGAGCATCGACAGCATATGATTGATGATCCCGGCGGATGCCGTGCTGGTTGCCTTGAGAACTTCCACGAACAGAAAAACTATCGCGAGAACGACCAATAGGTCGCCCCAAGCCAGCTCCAAGCGGACGCCTGAAAGCATCGGTAACGTCATCGCGGTTGCTTCAATGATAGAACCAATTGCCGGAGGATCCCCCACTGTCGATGGGCCAGAGAATGCCGCGACCAGGCTGTAAATCAGCACTGGGATCGAGAGATATGGGAACACATCTGAAAAAAACTTGATCCGGTTCATCGACTTCTTCCGCTTCTGATTAGTGAGGGCTCGAACGTCCTCTGAAGTGAAGGGGGTGTTCATAATTCAAACCTCGACGATTGAATGGCCAGAGCCATGCTCGAATCGCTCTATCGACGAGTTTCAATAAAAAATCAAGTATAGGACATTTTGATATTGCAATATAACCATGTATTCAATTTGAA